>JBOHZW010000091.1:0-10822 GCA_050738715.1 Steroidobacteraceae bacterium
GTTTCACGATGTTCCTCATCGCGCGTGTCTGCAGCGGCCTCGCGGTCGGCGCGGCGATCCTGACGGCGCCGGTGTACATCGCCGAGATCGCGCCGGCGAGCCGCCGCGGCAGCCTCGTGTCGCTGAACCAGCTGATGATCGTCATCGGCATTTCGGCGTCGTTCTTTTCAAATTATTTCCTGCTCAGTACGGGCAACGACAACTGGCGCTGGATGCTGGGCGTGCAGGCTGTGCCGGCATTGTTGTTCCTGCTGATGCTGCTCACGGTGCCGGAGAGTCCGCGCTGGTTGTTCGGCAAGGGGCAAGGGCAACAGGCGCTGGCCATCCTCAGCTCATTGCATGGTGGCGCGGAGGCACTGGATGAGCTCGGGCAGATCCGTGCCAACCTCGGTACTGCCCCGGCGGCATCACTGGGTTCGCGCCTGCGCGGCGTGTTCAGCGCGCGGCTCAGGTTCGTGCTGCTATTTGCGATCGGCATCGCCTTCTTCCAGCAGATCACCGGCATCAACGCGATCTTCTACTACCTGCCGACGATCTTCGCGCAGGCTGGCGGCGGACTGGCCACGGCATTCGCACAATCGGTCGTCGTCGGACTCGTCAATGTCGGCATGACCGTCGTTGCGATCAGGCTCATCGACCGCATCGGGCGCCGGCCGTTGCTGATCACCGGCGTGTCGGGCATGGCCATCGCGCTGCTGTCGATCGCGTGGGCATTCAATGCCGCGCCGGCATCGGCCGGTGCGGCGCCGATGGTCAACGCGCCGCTCGTGTTGTGCGCAATCGTTGGCTTTGTGGCCTGCTTCGCGATTTCACTCGGACCGGTCATGTGGGTGATGCTCGCGGAGATTTTTCCGAACGAGCAGCGCGCCACCGCTATTTCGGCAGTCGGATTCTGGAACTCGCTGGTCAGCGCCAGCGTCACGCTGATCTTCCCGTGGGAATTGCAGCGCCTCGGCCCAGCCGGGACTTTCCTGGGCTACGGCCTGATGGCGGTGGCGGGACTCGTGTTCCTGGCCACATGGACGCCGGAGACCAAGGGCAAGACGCTCGAGGAACTGGAAGGCGCGCTGATGCGGGCGCCGACGTGATGAAAAAGAGCAAGGCAAAAAGCATCCCCGCGCCGGTGCGCGGCAAGCGCGGCCCGCGACCGCGCAACTCGGTCACTCTGAAAATGGTCGCGCGCGAAGCGGGCGTGTCGGCCAGCACCGCCTCGCGCATCATCAACCGCACCGTCAACGTCAGCGACGAATTGCGCACTGCGGTCGAAGCAGCCATTGCGAAATTCAACTTCCGTCCGAACGCCGCCGCGCGCGGCCTGGCGCTGGGCAAGACGCAGACGATCGGCGTGATCAGCCAGGCGATGGCGAGTCCTTTCTACGGACAGGGCCTGCGCGGCATCGAGATGCGGTTGCAGCAGGGCGGCTACGCGCCTTTGTTCATGAGCGGCAACTGGCAGGAGAAGGAAGAAATCCGCTGCATGGAGGAGCTCATCAACCGCGGCGTCGATGGCATCATCATCTTCACCGGATCGATCAACGATGCCGCGCTGAAGGCTTACGCCCGCAAGGTGCCGATCGTGGTGACCGGCCGCGCGCTGCGCGCGAAGCAGCTGATCAGCATGCAAGTGGACGATCGCCACGGCGCGACGGTGGCGATGCAGCACCTGCTGGACCTCGGCCACCGCCGCATCGCCTTCGTCACCGGATTCGAGAACCATCCGGACGCGAACGAACGCCTGATCGGCTACCGTGACGCACTCACGGCGGCGGGCATCGCGTATGACCCGCAGCTCGTGATCGCCGGCGACTTCCACGAGGAGGGCGGCATGCAGGCCGTCTACCAACTCGTGGATTCCAGTATCGAGTTCACGGCGATGTTCTGCGTCAACGACGAGACGGCCTACGGCGCTTGCCTGGCGCTGTTCCGCAAGGGCATGCGCGTGCCGGACGATGTTTCCGTGGTTGGGTTCGACGACCTGCCGACGTCGACGTATCGCGTGCCACCGCTGACCAGCGTGCGCCAATCGGTGCAGCAGGTCGGCGAGTGTGCAGCCGAAGCGATGCTGCAGCTCGTCGCGGGCCGCCGTCCGCAGGTGATGCTGCCGCCGGTCGAGCTCGTCGTGCGCGAATCGACGAGTCGCATCGCGCGCTGAGACTCCCCCATGAGCGATGCCCGGTCCATGCAGGCCTTGTCCCGGCGCTTTCCGGCCGCGTTCGTCTGGGGCGTCGCCAGCAGCGCCTATCAGATCGAGGGGTCGGCGGCGGTTGATGGCAAGGGCGCATCGATCTGGGATGAATTCTGCGCTCGCCCCGGCGTCATCGCTGATGGCAGCAGCGGTGCCGTGGCCTGCGATCACTATCACCGCTGGGAGGCGGACCTCGACCTGCTGAGCGAACTGGCGGTCGGCGCGTACCGCTTTTCCATTTCGTGGCCACGCATCCAACCCGCGGGAAAGGGCGCGCTGAACGAAGCGGGCGTTGCCTTCTACGAGCGGCTGATCGACGGATTGCTGCGCCGGAACATCAAGCCGTATGCCACGCTTTATCACTGGGACCTGCCCGCGGCGTTGCAGAGCGAGCAGGGCGGCTGGGCGGCGCGCGACACGGCGTACCGGTTCCGCGACTACGCGGCGATCATCGCACGGCGCTTCGGCGATCGCATTGCTTCGTTTGCCACGCACAACGAACCCTGGGTCACGGCAACGCTCGGCCACGAACTCGGATTATTCGCGCCGGGCGTAAAGAACCGCGCGGTCGCGACGCAGGTTTCGCACCATTGCCTGCTGAGCCACGGCCTCGCGGCGCAGGCCATCCGCGCCGCTCGCAGCGATGTGCCGGTCGGCATCGTGCTGAACCTGTCGCCGATCACGCAGGCGACGCAGTCCGGCGCGGATGTGGCACAAGCTGCGCTCGAAGACGGACTGCTGGTGCGCTGGTACATGGACGCCCTGTTCAAGGGCAGCTATCCCGCAGACGTACTCGCTCATCTCGCAACCGATGCGCCCCACGTCGAGGCGAACGACTTCGAGTTGATAACGCAGCCGCTCGATTTTCTCGGCGTCAATTACTACTACCCGACAATCGCGCACGCCGGCAAGCCCTCAACGCCTGCCGCGCCGGGTGCGGCGATCACCGACATGGGATGGGAAGTCGCGCCCGCCGGACTGACCGGCTTGCTGCTGCGGCTGGCGCGGGATTACCGCTTGCCACCGCTCCTCATTACAGAGAATGGCGCGGCATACCGCGATCGGCTCGAGAACGGGCGCGTCGAGGATGAAGCGCGGCGGCAATATCTCGAATCGCACGTGCGCGCCGCCGCCGATGCGATCGAGCGCGGCGTCGACCTGCGCGGATATTTCGTCTGGTCGCTGCTCGATAATTTCGAGTGGGCGTCAGGATACGAAAAGCGATTCGGCCTCTACTACGTGGACTACGCTACGCAGGCGCGCATCGCGAAAAGCAGCGCCGGCTGGTTTTCCGGACTGATGCGCGCCTTCAATGCCGCAAGCGCTGCGGTGCGAGTTGCGCGGCCGTGAGTTGCTGTGCGGCCAGCGCCGCGGGCAGTTCACGGCCGAGAATCCTTGAGGCGGCAAATGCACCGAGCGCCGCTGCGGTCTGGATCCCATAGCCGCCCAGTCCGGCGTGCCAGTAAAATCCGCTCGCTTTCGTCTCGAAGCCCGAGACAGGATCGCGGTCCGGCCCGAAGACGCGCAATCCCGTCCATGAGCGCAGCACGCGCTGCACCGGGAAATCCACGACCTGTTCGATGCGGTCCACGGCGGTCGCCACATCGAAATCATCCGGCTGCGCATCCACGGGCGGCGAGGGCACTTCCTCACCGAGCGAACCGAGCAGGCGCCCGGCATCGGGCTTGAAGTAGAACAGCTCGTCGGCATCCGCGACCATCGGCCAATGTTTCGCATCGATGCCCGCAGGCGCATCGAAGATAAATGCGGTGCGGCGGTGAGGAATGAGCCCCAGTGGCGCGACACCGGCGAGCTGCGCCAATTCGTCGGCCCAGGCGCCGGCCGCGTTGACGACGGTGTCGGCGCGCAGTTCGAAATCGGCGCCGCCGGTCGCACCGCGAATGCGCCACGCCGCGCCGTCGCGCGAGATTGCGCTGACTGCGTGCGAACCGAGCCAGCGCGTGCCGCGTGCGCGCGCACCGCGCAGGAATCCCTGCAACAGCGCGTCGACATCGAGATCCCAGGCGTTCGCATCGAGCATCGCCCAGTCGCAGCCTTCCGGCCGCAGCACCGGCACCAGTGTGCGCGCTTCAGCCGTCGACAGGCGTTGGGTCGTCAGTCCGGCGGCGGCGGCTTCGCGCTCGTAGTCCGCAAGCGCTGCGATTTGCGCGTTGCGCCCCACCATCAGGTAGCCGCGCTCGTGCAGGAGCGGCACGGCAGCGAAGCCGGGCGGAGGTGCATTGAGGAAGTCCTGCGCGCCCAGCGTCAGTTGCTGCACCAACCGGTTGCAGTAGTTGGGCGAGTAGAGCGCGGCCGAACGCCCGGTGCTGTGGTAGCCGGCGTGCGCCTCGCGCTCGAGCAACGCGACGCTCACATGCGGCGCGAGATGCCAGGCGATCGAGGCGCCGGCCATGCCGCCGCCGATGATGCACACATCGACCGTATCCATTGGCGTCGCTTTCGGCCGCGGAGCGCGATCAGTTCAAGCGGAACGCTTGGCGCGCGCCATGCGCCCGCACAAGTAAGTCCAGACCAGCGTCGCGGCGGCGTTGCTGCTGAGTTCGGCGTGATCGTAGGGGGGCGAGACTTCGCACAGGTCCATGCCGATGTAGTTCAGGCCATCGAGGTCTTCGAGCAGCGTCAACGCCTGCGTCGTCGTCAGTCCGCCCGGCTCGGGCGTACCGGTGCCCGGCGCGAAAGCCGGATCGAGGCAGTCGATGTCGAAACTGATGTACACCGGCACGGTCGGCTGCGCCGTGAGACGCGCGCGCACTGCCGATGTCACGGCTTCGAGTTGCGCCGAATTGTAGAGGCCGCGCAAATCGCGCCCCGTGTAGATCAACCCGCCGCGGTCGGCGACCATGTTCGCCGTTGCCGGCGCTGCGGCGGAACGAATACCGAACTGTACCGATAATTTCGGATCGATGAGTTCTTCACGCAGCGCTTCGAACACCCAGGTGCCGTGACCGGAAGGTTCGTCGAAGTGCGATTCCCAGGTGTCGCAGTGCGCGTCGAAATGCAGCAGCGCCAGCGGGCGGCCCACGTGAGCGCGATAGGCGCGCAGGAGCGATAACGTGATCGAGTGATCGCCGCCAAGCCACACCATGTGATGTCGTTGCAGCAGTTCTCGCGCCTGCGGTTCGAGCGCGGCGCGCATCGAGGTTAGTGCGGTGTTGGGCAGCGTCAGGTCGCCGCAGTCTGCCAGCTCGGCCGTCGGCGAGATGCGATAGGCGGGATGGATGCCGTCGCACAGCATGTGGCTCGCGCGCCGGATCTCGCCCGGACCCATGCGTGCGCCGGGACGATTGGTCGTGGCGCCGTCCCACGGCACGCCGGCGACGAGATAACGCGCATCCGGTCGCGCGGCCAGCGGCGGCGCGCGCAGGAATCCCGAATTCGTCGTCGAGGACTGGAAGGCAAACAGGTACTCGTTCATTGTCGAATTATAGCGTGACCGCTGCCCACCGGTTTTTGGCAGGATCTGCAACAGCGCACGGACACGGGCCTGCCACGCTTTGGCGTTTCAGGCAGCGTCAGTTCCAGGAGGCTCCATGCCATCGTTCACGCGATTCTTCCGCACGTTGACCGCAGTCTCGTTGTGCTGCAGTTTCGGCACGCCCGCCATGCCGCAGGAGCTCGATGCTGCGCAGCAGATCGACGCTGCGCTGGCGCAATTGCAGGCCGGCGATGCGGCCGGCGCGGCGACGGTGCTGCGCCGCCTGACGGCGCGCGATCCGCGCAGCGTGCCAGCCTGGCGGGGCCTGGCGCGGGCCAGCCGGCAATCGCATGACTACGCACAGGCCATACGGGCATACCGGCAGGTGCTGCAACTCAAGCCCGGTTCGCCGGCAGATTTTTATGGGCTTGGATCGGCCTACGCGGGCCGTCACGATATCGACAACGCCTTCAAGTGGCTGGCGCGCGCGGCCGCGACGCATCGCATCGACATGACCGAGCTGGGCGAGGACGGCAATCTGGCCGGGTTCCGCGCCGATCCGCGCTACCGGGCGCTGCTGCCGAAACCGGCTGATTTCGAACATCCGTTCGTCGAACCGGTGAAGATCATCCGCGAGTGGCACGGCGAGGCCGCCGACGACCAGTTTGGATGGATTGCCCGCAACATCGGCGATGTCGACGGCGACGGCGTCAATGATGTCGTCACTTCCGCGCCGACGCATGGCGCCGGCAATTCCAACGCCGGCCGCATCTATGTTTACTCGACCGGCAGCGCGCGGCTCCTGTGGACTGCCGACGGCGAAGCGGGCGATCAGCTGGGGAGCGGGGTCGAGGCCGCCGGCGATACGAATCACGATGGTATCCCCGATGTCGTCGGCAGCGGTCCGGCCGGTGCCGGCATTGCGCACATATATTCCGGACGCGATGGCCGCGTACTGCAGACCTTCCATTCAACGATCCCGGACGAATCGTTCGGTAATCACATTTCAGGCGCCGGCGACGTGAACGGCGACGGCTATGCGGACGTGATCGTTGGCTCGCCCGGCAAGGAAGGCGAGAGCAAGGTACCCGGCCATGCCTACGTTTACTCGGGCAAGGACGGGTCACTGTTGCTGACGTTGACGGGAGAACGCGCTGGCGATGGCTTCGGCAGCACGGTCGCCGGCCATGCGCTCGAGCGGCAACACCTGCTCGTCGTGGGTGCGCCGGGGGCGGGCCTAAAGCATCATGGCCGCGTGTACGTGTACGACGGCGTGTCGCAGCAGCCGAAGTTTACGATCGAGGCGGATGCCACCGGCGACAAGCTGGGGTACATGTTCGTTTCGGTGCCGGGTGACGCGGATGGCGATGGCGTGCCCGATGTGTATGCCTCCGACTGGAGCAACACGGCACTCGGTCATTCGACCGGCCGCGTTTACATGGCATCGGGCGCCAGCGGCAAGCTGCTGTACTCGCTCACCGGCGAGAACGCGGGAGATGGCTTCGGTACCAGCCCTTCGATGGCGGGCGACGTCGACGGTGACGGCCGCGCCGACCTGATCGTCGGCGCCTGGCAATTCGGCGGCGCCGCCACGTCTGGAGGAAAGGCGTACCTCTACTCCGGACGCGACGGCCACCTGCTCAAGACCTACACCTGCCGTACCCCCGGCGACACCTTCGGCTTCGACGCGGTGGGCTTAGGTGACGTCGACGGCGACGGCACGGTGGATCTGCTGATCACATCGGGCTGGAGCGCCGTCAACGGCCATCACTCCGGGCGTGTATTCATCATCTCGAGCGGCGTCATGCGCAAGCGAGCGGCAACACGCTGAGTGTGAGCAAGCTCGATTTGGGCCACCCGCCTCATATCACACGTTGCCCAGCGTCCCCGCAGTTGGTGGCAATGCGTCGCCGCAACAGCAAATAGGCAAGTACTGCAACGGGCAGCCAGATCGCCCTCGCTACAGTCTGAACCCATAAGGCGGGTCAACGCGCCGGCCTGTGGTTTCTCAACTTCGAGGGGGTCGTTTCATGAACGCCAGGGCATTACTTTGCTGCGGAATGTGGTTGGCTGGTGGCGCTGGGTCGCTCGATGCCGTTGCCCAAACAACTTCCGCCCAACCTGCAACTGACAGCGCTCCCCTGGAGGAAGTGGTCGTCACCGGATCCCGCATCAGCGTGCCCGCCGGCGTGGGGTCTACCAGCCCACTACAGGTAATCTCCAGCGAGGAGGTTCAACTTCAAGGGCATACGGACACCATCGACGTACTCAACAACCTGCCGCAAAATTTCATCAACGCGTCGGTCGATTTTGGCAACAGCTCCAATCCGCTTTCTGCCCCGGGCGGCATCACTACCGTTGATTTGCGCGGGTTGGGTCCGCAGCGCACTCTGGTCCTGGTGGATGGTAAGCGCCTGGGCGCTGGCGATCCGAATACCGCAAACCCCAATCCGGCGCCGGATATCGACCAGATTCCAGCTGCGCTGATTCAGCGCGTCGAGATTGTCACCGGCGGAGCTTCAGCCACCTACGGTTCCGACGCGATCGCCGGCGTCGTGAATTTCATCATGAAGCGGGATTTCCAAGGTGTTCAAGTCGATGGCACATATGGTTTTACGCAGCATTCGAACGGCAACCGCGACTTTCAGAAACTGCAGGCTGACCTCGATTGGAATCCACCCACGGGCAGCGTGACAGACGGTCAAAAGCGCGATCTGTCGGTTGTCATGGGCACGGGCATTGCCGACAACACGGGCAACCTGACCGCCTACTTCACATACCACAACCAGGCATCGGTGCCCGGCAGTACCCGCGATTTTTCCAATTGCGAGATTGGATCCAACGGAGACGGCACCTGGTTCTGCTTCGGCAGCTCGAATTCAAATCGGTACACGCTGGCTGCAACGCAGGAGTTGGTGAATGGGAGCTTCGTTCGGACCGCAATCCCTGGACAGCCGCGTCTGACGGTAGTCGGAACCGACTTTCTCCCCTGGCCGCAGAGCGGCTCGGACCCACCTTCGCAATTCAACTCGAATGCATATGAGTATCTATTGCGTGGCGACTTGCGCTACAACGCCGGCTTTATGGCGCACGTCGATCTGGCTGACTGGGCCAGACCCTATATCGACTTTAGCTTCATGAACGACAAGACCGACGTGGTCGTGGGTCCCTCTGCTCTTTTCAATGGTGGCAATGTCGCCGCTCCGCCTGGCATTACGCCCAATGGCGGCTGGTTCGTGAACTGCAGCAACCCGCTGTTGAGCGCGCAGGAGGCCGCCCAATTGTGTAGCCCGGCACAGATTGCCGCCGATGCGGCAAATCCTGGCTCTGTTCAGGCCGAAGTCGGAATTGGTCGTCGCAACGTCGAGGGCGGGGGTAGAGAGGCGATTTTCGAGCATACCAATTACCGCATCGTGGGCGGCGTGCGCGGTGACTTGAGCAGTGCCTGGAATTACGACGCCTACGGGCAGTTCTATTACACTTCGCTGTTCAACTCAAACCAGAACTACCTGAATATCCAGAGCGTTCAGAACGCCCTGCAAGTCGCACCGAATGGCCAGTGCATATCGGGGCCTCCTTGCGTGCCGTATGACATCTTCAAGACTGGAGGAGTAACGGCGGGCCAGCTTGCATATCTGTACACACCGGGTACCGCCTATGGTCAGAATTGGGAAGAGATCGCCCATGCCGACATGACAGGCGACCTCTCCCACTATGGCGTGAAGCTCCCATGGGCAGCAGACGGTGTGCACATGAATATGGGTGTTGAGCACCGCTTCGAGTCGCTGAAGTTTGCTCCGGATGGAAGCGAGCTGAGCGGCGCCCTGTCGGGCTTTTCGGGTGCTTCGGTTGCCATAGACAATGGTTATTCAGTCGACGAGGGCTTCTTCGAAGTCCGGGCGCCGCTGGCAGATGACAAGCCCGGCATCAAGGATCTCGTCGTAGATGCCGGCTACCGCTACTCGAAGTACTCGTTGGCCGGAAAGACCAACACGTACAAGTTCGAGGTGCAGTACTCGCCGATCGACAGCTTGCGCGTGCGCTACTCCTTCGACCGCGCGATACGCGCACCGAATCTGATCGAGCTGTATAACCCGCAGTCCTACGGCCAGCAAAGTTTCATTGGCATCGATCCGTGCGCCCCAACGGTCGATAACAATGGCCATATTGTCGCGGCCACCGCAACGCTGACGCAGTGCGAACATACCGGGGTAACTGCCGCACAATATGGAAATGGTGGAACGACCAACACCATTCAGCAGTGCGTTTCCAACCAGTGTGGCCAGGTAATTGGTGGCAGTACGGCTTTGAAGCCGGAAACCGCGGATACGTACTCGATTGGCGTTACCGCGGCACCCGGCCTGGTGCCTGGATTGACTGGCACGATCGACTACTTTCACATCCAGATGGACAACCTGGTCGGGTCACTGCCAGGCGCCGTACTGTTCAACGGCTGCTTGCTGAATGGTACGTCGCAATTTTGCAGTCAGATCGTGCGCTCTCCACTCGGTGCCCTGTCGGGTGCGTCTGTCGCTGGAGGCGGCTACATCCTCCAGACAGCAGTCAATACCGGTGCCGCATTGTTCTCCGGTGTCGACCTGGGGCTGAACTACCGGCTAAACCTTGGGCGATTAGGTGCGCTGGCCTCCGCACTGAACGGAACCTACCTGGAGCACACTACCGCCACACCGTACACCGGTGCCAATAGCTACGATTGCGCGGCACTGTTCGGCACTACCTGTGGCAATGGCATCAACCCCCGGTGGCGCCACACCCTCAGGTTCAATTGGGAAACGCCGTGGCGCAAGCTGCTGGTCTCGCTCAATTGGCGCTACATTGGCAGCACGTCATTTGACAACAACAGCAATGATCCGTCGTTGCACTTCGTAGAGAGCACGGCCGCGGGCGCTGCGGGCTACGATACTCAGCGAGCGACAATCAAGGCGTACAACTACTTCGATTTGGCAGTAGCGTGGCCCGCGTGGAAAGGCGTCGAGTTGCGTGGTGGAGTGAACAACATCGCGGATAAGGATCCACCCATTCTTGGTGACGATATCACCGGCACTGGATCGCCCAACACCTACCCAAGCTACGATATCCTCGGTCGGCAAATCTTCGTGGCGTTCACTGCAAAGTTCTGACGCTGCAATGAGGATTGTCTAAGACTTCAAGCTTGTTGTACTTGGCAGCCGGACATCGCC
>JBOHZW010000092.1:0-2130 GCA_050738715.1 Steroidobacteraceae bacterium
GGCGAACTCGACGATCAGGATCGCGTTCTTGCTGGCGAGGCCGATCGTGGTCAGCATGCCGACCTGGAAGTAGATGTCGCGTTCCAGCCCGCGGAGTGACGTCGCGAACACCGCTCCGATGATGCCGAGCGGTACGGCCAGCAATATCGGAATAGGCATGATCCAGCTTTCATACAGCGCGGCGAGTGCCAGGAACACGATGATCAGCGACATCGTGTAGAGAATCGGCGTCTGCGCGCCCGCGGCGCGCTCTTCGTACGACTGGCCGGTCCACTCGACTCGATAGCCCGGCGGCAACTTGGCCGCCGCCTGCAGCACGACATTCATCGCCTCGCCCGAAGACACACCTGGCGCGGCGTTGCCGTTGATGTTGACCGCCGCGCCGCCGTTGAAGCGCTGCAGTTCCGGCGCGCCGAATTCCCAGTGCGCGCTGCTGAAGGCGGAAACCGGCACCATCTTGCCCGCATCGCTGCGCACGTACCAGCGGTTGAAGTCCTCGGGATTCATGCGGAACGGCGCATCGCTCTGGATGTAGACGCGCTTGACCTTGCCGCGATCGATGAAGTCATCGATGTAGCGGCCGCCCCAGGCGATGCCGAGCGTTTCATTGACCTGGTCCATCGTGACGCCGAGCGCGGAGGCGCGCGCGGCGTCGATATCGAGGCGGTATTGCGGCGAGTCCTCGGAACCGTTCGGGCGCACGCCAACGAGGCGCTTGTCCTGCGAGAGGGCGCCCAGCAACTGGTTACGCGCACCGATCAGCGCGGCGTGGCCGTTGCCGCCCTCGTCCTTCAGGTAGAAATCGAAGCCCGACGAAGTGCCCAGCTCGGTGACGGCCGGCGGCACGATCGGGTAGACGAGTCCGTCCCTGACCTGGCTGAACGGCCCCCAGGCGCGGCCGACGATCGCTTCAACGCTCTGATCCTTGTGCGGACGGTCATCCCAGTCCTTCAGCAGCACAAAGCCAATTCCCGAGTTCTGCCCGGTACCGCTGAAACTGAAGCCTTCGACGGTAAACACCGAATTGACCAGCTTGCTCTCGTTGTCGAGGAAGTGATCCTGCACCTTGTCGAGCACCTTGACGGTGCGGTTGGCGGTGGCACCGACCGGTGTCTGCACGAACACCAGCATCCAGCCCTGGTCCTCGGCCGGCAGGAATGAAGTGGGCAGACGCACGAACAGCACGCCCATCAGCGCGGCGAGCCCGCCGTAGATCAACATGTTGCGGCCGGTGCGGCCGAGCATGCGCTGCACGGTGCTGTGATAGCGCTTGTGAACCGCCTGGTAGCCGCGGTTGAAGCCGCCGAAGAAGCGGCTCAGTCCCGCGCCATGCGATTCCTTCTCGACCGGGCGCAGCAACGTCGCGCACAGTGCGGGCGTAAGCGACAGCGCGACGATCACCGACAACACCATCGCCGCGACGATGGTGACCGAAAACTGCCGGTAGATGACGCCTGTCGAACCATCGAGGAACGCCATCGGAATGAACACGGCGGTCAGCACCGTGCCGATGCCAACGAGCGCGCCGGTGATCTGTCCCATCGACTTGCGCGTCGCCTCCACCGGCGACAGGCCCTCGTCGGTCATCAATCGCTCAACGTTTTCCACCACGACGATCGCGTCGTCGACCAGCAGGCCGATCGCCAGAACCACGGCGAACATGGTCAGCATGTTGATCGAGAAGCCCAGCGCCAGCAGCACCGGGAACGTGCCCAACAGCACCACCGGCACGGCGATCGTCGGGATCAGCGTCGCGCGCAGGTTCTGCAGGAACAGGTACATCACGAGGAACACGAGCAGCACCGCTTCGAGCAGCGTCTTCACCACTTCGCGGATCGACACCCGCACGTAAGGAGTGGTATCGAACGGGATGAAGTCCTTCAGGCTGCGCGGAAACTCCGGGCGCATCTCCGCGATGCGCGCCTTGATGCGGTCGGCGGTCGCCAGCGCATTGGCGCCGGCGGCCAGTGAAACGCCGAAACCGGTGGCGGGCTTGCGGTTGTAGATCACCGAGAAATCGTAGGTGGCGGCGCCGAGCTCGACCCGCGCCACATCGCGCAGGTGCAGCACCGCGCCGCTGGCCGCGCCGCGCACGATGACGTTGTTGAAATCCTCGACGCTGGTCAGGCG
>JBOHZW010000093.1:0-7170 GCA_050738715.1 Steroidobacteraceae bacterium
GAACACCGACTTGTTGAAGGCCATCATGTCGATGCCCGGCACGTTCTTGACGTCGTGGTAATTGTCTGACGTCCACACCATGTCGGCGCCAGTGGGCAACTGCAGCGCCTTGATGGGTTGCACCAGCAACGTCACGTTGGCGTAGCCACTTTCGGCCGTAATCGCCTTGATAGGCAGCGTGCGGTCAGGAGCATCCGGCGGCGCATCCGGGCGCGGCGCCGGCACCAGGGCGATCAGGTGGCCTTTCGGGCCCACCGCCTTGCTCAGCAAACGCGTGAAATAGCCGCCGCCGGGAATGAGTTCAACAACGGTGCTGTTCGGATGCACGCCCGCGAAGGCCAGCGTTTCGGCCGGTTTTCGTTGTGCGTCACGTTGTGCGTCGGTGGCGGGACGCGACGTGTCGGCGACGGCGGCGTTGATCGATGCGGGAACGGAATCGTTCGCAAGTGCCGGCAAGGATGCGGGCAGGCCCAGTAGCAGGGCCAATGCGCAGGCGAGTTTCATGGCAAATCCCTCAGTTTTTAGACGTATACCCGTGCGGGTGGATTGCTTAGCTTTGCATTCGACCCGCTGCGTGGCAAATCGTTCAGCGTGAATGGGCGCCTGAAACTTTGGCGCTTCGTGCTGGTCACTGTTTTTGCATTGTGCAGTTTAAATCCCCCAGGAGGCTTCTGACATGTCCCGATCCACTCGCATGATCAGCGTTGCGCTCGCTTCGCTCCCGTTGGTCGCTTTCACCGCCGCCGTCCATGCGGCGAACACTGCTTCTGAAAACGCCGCGCCTGATGCGCACATGCAGGGCGATGCGCGGCATTGGCACCATCACGACATGCACGGTCACGGGCCAGCCGGTGAGGCCGGGCTGATGAGCGTGCTTCGTGACCTTGACCTGACAAGCGCCCAGAAGGACCAGGTGCATGGCATCCTGTCCACTGACCGCGCGCAGATGAAGTCCGAACGGCAGGGCGCGATCGCCGACCTGCCGGCGCTCGGCAATCCCGGTGACCCGCAGCATGCCGCCGCGGTGCAAACGGCTGCAAAGCGCGCCGCCGACCGCGTGCAGCATTGGAACACGCTCGAGCAGCAGGTCTACGCGGTGTTGACGCCCGCACAACAGGCGCAGCTGCCGAAGCTCCTGACCGACATGCAGCAGCGCATGGCGAAGCATATCGACCAGGACCAACCGCCGGCCGATCAGCAATAGGTCAAATCAGCGTCAACGCGGGCGGCGGCAGGCCGTTGAACATCCAGGAGTGGATGAAATGGGTGCGCCTTCAATGGGATTTTCGCGGCTGATCCTGGCCTCCGCCTTCGTGTTGCTGGCCGGCTGTGTCACCGAGCCGCGCGTGGTTCGCGCGCGGCCCGTGATGCTGACGCCGGTGCCCGATACGCGCGTCGACATCAGGCCCTCTGCTGGCCAGAGCGCGGCGCAGCTCGACCGCGACCGCTACGAGTGCCACGACTGGGCGGTGCGCCAGACGGGGTTTGATCCGAGTTCGCCGCAAACGCTGCAGCGGCAGGACGTGCGAGTTGTGCCAGGTTCTCCGCCCGGCGCCGGCACGTTGACCGGCGCGGCGACCGGCGCGATCATCGGCTCTGCGGTTTCGCGGCCGCGTGAAGCGGGCGCCGGAGCCCTGATCGGCGCCGTCGCCGGTGCGTTGGTCGGCAATTCGGCCGACCGGGCCAGCGCCGATCGCGCCGCGGCCCTGCAGCAGCGTATCGACGCGTCCGACGACGGACAGGTTCGCCAGTTCGACCGCCGCGCCGCCGACTATCGGCGCGCGCTCAGCGCCTGCCTCGAAGGCCGTTCATACACGGTCAGCTACCAGGAGCCACGATCATGAACGCCAGAGAATTTGTCCTCGCCTCCCTCGCAGCCTGTGCGCTCGGCGCCGTGCCGCTGGCGGCAAACGCCGCTCCGCACAACGGTCCGCACAACGCTCCGCGCGCCGCTCCGCACCAAGGCTATGTGCTCGATGGCCGCTACCAGCACAACCACTACTATCCGGCGCGCGGCGCTGATATCCGCGTAGTGCCGCGTGGTGGTGCCCGGGTTTACTGGCACGGCGCACCGTACTATTTCCATGGAGGCGCGTGGTATCGGCCATATGGTCCGCGTTTTCGCGTCATCGCGCCACCGTTCGGCATTGGCATTCGCGTGCTGCCGCCGTTCTACAGCACCGTCTGGTTCGGCGGCTTGCGTTACTACTACGCCGATGACACTTACTATCTGTGGCACCCGGACACACAGGAATACGTCGTGTCCGAGCCGCCTGCCGAGGCAACGGGCCCGGGCGAGGCGAACGCGGCCGTTCCCGATCCGTATGTTTATCCCAATCGCGGCCAGAGCGCCGAACAGCAGTCGAACGATCGCTACGAATGCCACGGATGGGCCGTGCAGCAGTCGGGGTTCGATCCGACGCAACCGCTCGGCGGTGCCGCGCCTGCTGACGCTGCGGGCATGCGTGAGAACTACCAGCGCGCCGAGCAGGCTTGCCTCGAGGGCCGCGGCTACACCGTGCGCTGATTAGCGGGACGATCGCGCGCGCGCGACTTACAATTCGCGCCATGTGTCATGGCGCTGAATGATGGTCGCGAACGTCCTGCTCTGCTTCGGGCTGATCGCGATCACCGCGGCCTGCGCGATCGGCTCGCGCAGGCTCCGGTTGCCGCATTCCATCGTGCTCGTCATCGTGGGGCTTGCGCTGGCGTTCATTCCCGGATTGCCGCGCGTGAGGCTGGAGCCGCAACTGGTCATGTTGCTGTTCCTGCCACCATTGCTGTACGCGGCCGGCGTCAGCATGAGTTGGCGTGGATTCTGCGCCGACATCGGCGCGATCTCGGTGCAGGCGATCGGCTGCGTCATCTTCACGACCGTGGCGGTGGCTGCGGCCGCGCATGCCCTGCTCGGCATGTCGTGGCCGGTCGGTTTCGTGCTCGGCGCGGTTGTCTCGCCACCCGATGTCGTCGCGCCGATGGCGATCGCGAGGCGCTTGCAGATCCCGAAGCGAATCCTGACGATCCTCGAAGGCGAGGGGCTCGTGAACGACGCCACGGCGCTGATCCTGTTCCGCTTTGCGGTGGTCGCGGTCGCAACCGGCAGTTTCAGCATGCCGGCGGCCACCGGCAGCTTTGTCGCGATCATCGTCGGCGAAGTCACTTACGGCGTAGGCATAGGCTGGCTGATGTTGCGCTTGCGGCACTGGGCGAACGATCCGGACGTTGAAATCACGCTGGCGCTGCTGACGCCGTTCATCGCATTCTGGCCGCCCGAGCTGCTCGGCGGTTCTGGCGTGCTCGCAACGGTGTCGGCCGGACTTTACGTGAGCCGCCACGGATCGCGGTTGATTTCCGCGGGCACGAGGCTGCAGGGTTTTTTCATCTGGCGGATGGTCGTCTACCTGATCGAAGGCGTGCTGTTCCTGCTCACGGGTTTGCAGGCGCGCACCATATTCATGAACCAGGATGCGGGGAGCGCCGACTTGCTGTTGCATGGCGCGATGATCACGCTGCTCGTGATCGTGATCCGTTTCGTGTGGGTATATCCGTCTGTCTACCTGGCACGGCTATTGCCCAACACCGCGCGGCCCACGTGGCGCGGCACCTTTGCGATCGCGTTCACCGGCATTCGCGGTGTCGTCTCGCTTGCCGCGGCCTTGTCGATTCCGCTGACACTGTCCGACGGTCGGCCTTTTCCGGGGCGCGACATCATCCTGTTCATCACGTTCTGCGTGATCCTGGGCACATTGCTGGGGCAGGGGGCGATGCTGCCGAGCGTGTATCGCAAGCTCGGCCTCGTACAGCGCGGTCGGCAGGAGCAACGGGCCGAACAGGCGCGTGAGGTGGCCGCACGTATCGACGCCGTGCAGGCGACGCTGACACGACTTGCCGAACTGTCGACACGAGCGGGCGTGGACACCGCGCTGACTGCGCCGCTCCGGGTGGCGCACGACGATCGGCTGCGGCGGCTGCAGCGCCATCACGACTCGGATGGCGAGGATCGCGCGGTGCGCGACGGCGCAGCGCTCGAGCTCGAGCTCATCAGCGCCGAACGGGCGCGCATGCACGGGCTGCGCGACAGCGGCGCGTTGAGCGATGAGGCGCGGCGGCGCCTCGAGCGAGAGCTCGACCTCGAAGAAGTGCGCGTGTTGCAGATCGGGCAGGACCCGGCCTAGGACCTCGCCGCTGCGAGCGCGAGGGCGCGCGCCGGTCTGCGGCTCAAACGCTGCGGTCGATGAAATCCGCCAGTTCGAGCTTGCGCAGCGCGCCAACTTTCTGCCCAACAACCGAACCGTCTTTGAACAGCAACAGCGTCGGAATGCCGCGCACGCCAAATTTTTGCGCAACAGCAGGCGATTCATCGACGTTGAGCTTGACGACGCGCAGCGAGTCGCGCCGCTCCTGCGCGATCTCGTCGACGAGCGGACCGATCTGCCGGCAGGGTCCGCACCATTCCGCCCAGAAATCGACCAGCACGGGCTTGTCTGATTTCAGCACGTCGCGGTCGAAGGCATCGGTGCTCGTGTGCACGACATCGGGTTGGCTCATGGTAGCTCCTGCAATCGGTACGTGTAGGGGTATCCCGATTTTGGGCCGCGCACGTTGCTTTGCCAATCCCTGTTGCATCTGGATACATATCAATGCGTAATAAGACGCAACAATCGCGCTGCTGCAGGCTGTTGACTCATGCAACCATTCCATCTGGCGATTCCCGTGCACGATCTCGATGCCGCACGCGCTTTTTATGGCGGCCTGCTGGGCTGCAACCAGGGGCGCAGCTCGCCTGAGTGGGTCGACTTCGATTTCTTCGGCCACCAGCTCGTTGCGCACCTACATGCGGGCAAGACGGGTCCCGTACATCACAACGAGGTTGACCAGCACTCGGTACCCGTGCCGCACTTTGGCGTGGTATTGGAGTGGAGCACGTGGCAGGCCCTGGCAGAAAAGTTGCGCTCTGCGAACGTGAAGTTCGTGATCGAACCTGGCGTCCGCTTCGCGGGCCAGGTTGGCGAACAGGCAACGTTCTTCCTGTTCGACACCTCCGGCAATGCGCTCGAATTCAAGGCGTTCCGGGATCCGTCGCGGATGTTCGCGCGCTAAGCCCAAACTGGCTTCGATCCCGGCAAGCGCATGCCCTGGCTGACGAAATCGCGTTTCACTGCGGGACTGCAATGCCCCAAGCGGCTGTGGAACGAAGTGCATGCGCCGCTCGAAACAGGCTTGCCCGACAGCCTCGCGTTCATGAACGGCCGTGCGGTCGATCGTCTCGCGCAGACATTTGCAGCGGGCACAGTCGTCTCGCGCGAGCAAGGGATGCCGGCAGCAATCGCCGAGACCACCCGACTGCTGCGCGAGCGATCGGTGCGCGCAGGCGCGGACATGGTGGTGTACCAGCCGGCGTTCCGCGCCGGAAACCTCGCCGTCATCGCCGACGTGCTGCGCATCAACGGCAGCGGGGCGACGCTCATCGAAGTCAAGGCGTCGACGAGCGTCAAGGCCGAGCACATTCCTGACGTCGCATACCAGGCGTTGGTGTTGCGTCAATGCAAGCTCCCGGTCGAACGCGTCATGCTCGCGCACGTGGACAACAGTTTCGTGCTCAAACGCGCTGGCGATTTTGCCGGGCTGATCCCGGAGCAGGACGTGACCCACGAAGTCGAGGAGGCGCTGCCGCAAATCGCGGAGTCCGCCGCAGCGCTACAGGAAGTCATGGCGAGCAGCACGCGCCCGGTCGTATCGATCGGCGATCACTGCAACATTCCGTATGAGTGTCCGTTCACCGAACGCTGCCGGCGCGAACGCGGCGCAACGCCGGAATATCCGCTCGAATTGCTGCCACGGGGTGGCAAGACGGTGCAGTCGTTGCTGGCGTCGGGTTATTCGGACCTGGTGCGAATTCCGGCCGAGCGGCTCACGAGAACCGACCATCGACGCATCCATGCGGCGACGATCAGCGGCGAACCGTATTTCGACGCGGACGCCACCGCCGACTTGCGGAAATTAACGTATCCGATGGCGCACCTGGACTTCGAGACGATCGCACAGGCCGTGCCGGAGGTTCTTGGCACGCGTCCGTACCAGGGCATTCCATTCCAGTGGTCGATACACGTGGAGGAATCGGCCAACAGTGTGCGGCACGCCGAGTTCCTCGCCATCGGGAACTTCGGCGACTTCGATGCGCTGGCTGGTGCGCTGCTGGCGGCGTTGCCGGAATCGGGCCCCGTGTTTGCCTACAATTCCTCATTCGAGCGCGGCAAGCTGGAGTGGCTCGCGGATCGGTTGCCGAAACGGGCCAACGCCCTGCGCGATGTCGTGAAGCGCCTCGTTGACCTGTTGCCAATAACCCGTGCGGCGTACTACCACCGCGACATGAAGGGCTCGTACTCGATCAAGGCGGTGTTGCCGACGATTGATCCGGCGCTCGCGTACGACAACCTGGCCGAGGTGCGCGAAGGCGACGCCGCGCAGCTGGCGTTCCTGCAGCTGCGCGATGGCACGCTGAGTACCGAACGCGCTGCCGAAATCCGCAGCGCATTGCTTATGTACTGCGAGCGCGACAGCTGGGGCCTGGTCGTGCTGCGGCGGTTCCTGTGCGGCGAGGCGCTCCCATGACGCAGGAGAAGTCGAAGCCCGACGACATCGATCGCCGCTACGGACTCGAACCCGTATTCGAACCGGGCGGCGAGGCGGGGAGCGAAGCCATCGAAGGATTCGTCGACGTCGGTTGCCCCTATTGCAACGAACCGATCACCGTGCGCGTCGATGTCACTGCGGGATCGCAGTCCTACATCGAGGATTGCCAGGTGTGCTGCCAGCCGATCGCGATGGCGGTGCTCGTCAACGACAACGGTCAATTGCGCGAGGTGTTGGCCGAGCGACTGGATTGACGCTGCGCGCGAGCCGACGCACCCGGCACGACACTGATCTGCGTCGTGCCGCTGTTCAACTGCGCGCTGTCTGCGCGAACAGCGATATGGCCGCCTGCGCCCGCGCTTGAGCGGACGATCAACAGCGCGAGTCCATTGAACGCATGGCGCTGATCGGCGTGGAAAGGCTCGACGGTCGCGGCATTGCCGTTGTCGACCGCTTCGATGCTGCCGGCGCCGGAAACCTTGAAATGAACCAACGCATCCGATGTGGGCACCAGGTGGCCACTTGCATCTTCAATAC
>JBOHZW010000094.1:0-3001 GCA_050738715.1 Steroidobacteraceae bacterium
GTGGTTGGTTCATCGAGAAATATGATCTGTGGGTCATTGACCAGCGCGCGCGCCAGCGTCAGGCGCCGCTTCATGCCGCCGGACAACGTATCGAGCCGGGCGCCCGCCTTGTCCTCGAGTCCCGCGAATTCCAGCAGCCGCGGCACGCGCTGCTGCATCGTGGCGCGATCGATGCCGAAATAGCGACCGTAGACGACCAGGTTCTCGGACACCGTGAAATCCGGGTCGAGATTGTCGAACTGCGGGCACACGCCAGTGCGGGCACGCGCCTCGCGCGCGGCGGCCGGCACCGGCAATCCCGCGAGCGTGATGGTGCCGGCTTCGCTCCGTGTCAGGCCGAGGCAACAGCGCAGCGTGGTCGTCTTGCCGGCGCCGTTGGGACCGAGCAGGCCATAGCATTCACCGGTCGCGACGGCGAAGCTGACGCCGCGTACGACTTCTGTTCCGGAATAGGATTTGCGGAGTCCGCTGACCTGCAGCATGCCGCTGCAAGTGTCTCACGTTTGCGCGGACCCGATGACGCTAGCGGGCGGCGTACGCGTCCATCATCAGGCCGGTGCCGCCGCCGGAGATGTGCGCAACGACCGCGGTGCGCCGATGCACTTTCGTGACGGCGCCAAGATCGATCGCGAATGCGAGCTCGACCTGCTGGCCTTTCTTGAGGCCGAGTGAAGCAGTGCGGATGAAGACGCCATTCGCGCTCAGGTTGATGGCACGACACAGCCGGCGTTTGCCAGCCGGCATCATGATGTACACCGTTGTGCGAGCGCGATGACGCGTGTGCAATCGACGTTCCATGGAGTTCTGTGTGCCCCTGGGCCGTGCTTGCCGGTACCCCTGACTCTGCAAACTCGACCGGATCCAATTATGCATGGATCCGGCCGGAAACCAACTGAGAGCTAACTTAATCAAGACGCAAACGGATCGCAACCGGGCAGTGGTCCGAGAGCTTCAGGCGCCACGCGTCGACGGGGGAATAAGTCAGCCGCTCGAATGATCCACGCTGTAGCGCCGGCGCGAGCGCCCTGCCGAGCAGGATGTAATCGATGTAGCCGGTGTGCGTTTGACCGGGAAAGCAATTGCGGAAAATTTCGCCGTCCGCCGTATTGAACAGTGGATTATTGGGACCACTTGCGCCGATGCGCGACCACAGGCCTTCGCCGCGTTCGCCTTGCAGCTCGCGGTTGAAATCCCCGAGTACCGCAAAACGGTGGCCGGCGCGTTCTTGCGATGCAATCCAATCGCGCAACGAGGGCGCCTGTCGCGCCAGCCGCTCGCAGGCGCGCGCCCTGGACTCGAGCGAGCCGCGGGCGCAGCCCGATTTCAGGTGCACGGCCAGCAGGTATAACTCGCGCGGTGTGCCCGGGAACAGCACCAGCGTGGCGCCGCGCCGCAATTGATCGCCGAGCGAGAGTTCCATCAGGTCCGGGCCGCAGCGGTAGGGCAGGCCGGGCCGGATCGCGAAGCCGGTGTTCTGCACTTCGTGCCCGCCAGTGAAGCAGAAGCGATGCTTGCGGAACACCTGCGATGCGGCCGCTGCGCCGTCGACTTCTTCGACGGCGATGACGTCGGCATCGAGCCGCTCGGCCACGCGCGCCATGCCGCGCAAATCGGTGCTGCTGCGTTCGAGAGTCGCCGCGACATCGCAGGGAATGCTGCGCGGATTCCAGCGGTGCGCGTCTTCGTCGCGCGTGCAGTCGCCTTTCAGTGAGTTGAACGTGGCCGGCGTCAGGAACCACTCCATGTTCCAGGTCGCGAGCTTCAGTGTCGTGGCGGCGCGGCCGGGAGACGTCAAGGGTGTGACCGCCGCGGCCGCCGCGGCGATCCATGCCGCCCCCAGCGCCCCGGCCAGCAGGACGGCCACGCGGAGGCCAGGCCTCGAACGGGCGGGGTAAGCGGGGGTGGGGGCGGTCATGCGCCTGACCTTAAGGTAAATCTGGCCGGCCGGTCACGCCGTTCATCCGCGGCTTTCCGCCGTTAATCGGCTGGCCCTGCAGGGGTCCGTCGGGATCCTTAGGATGCGCCCCATGGACAAGTCTCGCCACCAGGGCTTCACGCTCATTGAGCTGCTGATTACGCTGACCGTGGCGTCGATCCTGGTCGGCATCATGGTGCCGAACATGCGCGATTTCATTCGCAACAATCGGCTGTCCAGCGCGGTCAATGACATGCTGCACTCATTGCAGGTGGCGCGTACCGAGGCCATCAAACGGCAGAATGGCAATGTGGTCTGGTGCGGCACCGCCAACCCGACCGCCGCCACGCCCACCTGCGACTACACGACTTTTACCGGCTGGATCGTGTTCCAGGATACCAACGGCAATTGGCAACACGAGGCCGCAGAACCGGTCATCGAGCGGCACGACGTGCTCGACGCGAGCATGACAGTCAAGACCGATGCGAACGACCGCATCGTCAGCTTCAGCCCAAGCGGATTCGCCAACCTGGCCGGCGTCCGCGTGCCCGTCTTGACGATCGTGCTGTGCGATGTGCGCGGTGTCGTGCAGTACGGAACGCAGGCCAGCGCGCGCACGCTGATCATCGCGCCCACCGGCCGCGCCCGTGCGTCCTCGACATGGAACGACGTGAAGGTTGCGTCACTCCCTAAAGTGGTGGGCGGGAGTTGCCCATGAGCAGCAAACTCAATGCGACGACCGCTCGCGCAAACTCTCGCGGCTTCACGCTGGTCGAGACGATGGTTGCGCTCGTCGTGCTGGCCGTCGGCATGTTGGGAATCGCTGGCCTGTACGTGACCACACTCAAGTCTGGAGGCGGTGCGATCTACCGCATGCAGGCCGTGAACCTGGCCGCCGACCTGGCTGACCGCATCCGCGCGAACCGCGACGCCAACGTGGCCTATGCAGGCGCTGCCGCGAACAACAATTGCTACGGCGCGGGCTCGGTCGACTGCGCGCCGGCCCTGATGGCCGCCAATGACAAGCTCGTCTGGCAGCAACAGGTGGCGGCGATATTGCCCGGTGGCGTCGGCACCGTGGCCGTG
>JBOHZW010000095.1:0-2791 GCA_050738715.1 Steroidobacteraceae bacterium
ATCATCAGGAGCAGGTCGCCTATACCTGTGGCTCGCTGCTGTACCGTCTCTATGGCGGTGTCAGCGCGGTCACCGGTCAGCGCACCATGGTGGAGGTCAACTCGATCATCGCGACGGTGGGGCACGCCGGCAACCCGGGCAACACCCGGCACGATTATGTGCCGCCGTTGAATAACGAGACGCTGTTCCGCCGCGACGCTTATTTGTGCATGTATTGCGCTGGGCGTTTCCCCGGCCGCGAGCTGTCGCGCGATCACGTTCGCCCCTTCAGTCAGGGGGGGCAGGACGGATGGACCAACGTCGTCGCCGCCTGCCGCCGCTGCAATAATGCCAAGGCCTGGCGCACCCCGGAACAGGCGAAGATGCAACTCATCGCCGTGCCGTTCACGCCCACCTACGCCGAGTACATTTTCCTCAAGGGCCGCCGGGTGCTGGCAGACCAGATGGAATACCTGCAGGCGCATTTCCCGCGCAGCAGCCCGCTGCACGCGCGCATCCAGCGCTGGCTAAGCTGACGCGTTGGCGGGCGGCGGGGGCGTGGTCTATCTCGTCGATGCGTCGGTCTATATCTTCCGCGCCTGGTTTTCGCAGAGCTCCGATGCGCGCGATGCGGACGGCAATCCCACCCATGCGCTGTACGGCTTTGCGCGCTTCCTCGGTGACCTGATCGAGCGCCGCGCGCCGCGCTATCTCGCGGTGGCCTTCGACGAAAGCTTCGGCGCCGGGCATCGCCACGCGCTGCTCCCCAGCTACAAGGCAAATCGCGAGCCAGCGCCGCCGGAACTGAAGCGCCAGTTCGCGCTATGCCGGGAATTCTGCCGGCACCTCGGCGTCGCGGAATTCGCCAGTGGCGAATACGAGGCCGACGACCTGATCGGCACGCTCGCCGCGCGCGTGCGTGCCGAGGGCTTGCGCGTCACGGTCGTGACGCACGACAAGGACCTGTCGCAACTGGTCGGTCCCGGCGATCGCTTCTGGGATTACAGCGACGCGGCCGAATACGCGTACGAGGAAATAGCGATGCGATTCGGCGTTGCACCCGAACGCATGGCGGACTACCTCGCGTTGACCGGCGATGCGGTCGACAACATCCCTGGCGTGCCCGGGGTTGGACCGAAGACCGCCGCTGCGCTGATGAACCGGTACGCCACGCTGGAAGCGATCTACGCAGACCTCGAGCAGCTGGCGTTCCTGCCGTTGCGGGGCGCCGCGCGCCTGCCGGAAAGACTGCGCACGCACCGCGATGCAGCCTTCCTCGCGCGTTCGTTGACGCGTATCCATTGCGATGCGCCGCTGGCGATGGAGCGCGAAGCACTCCGCCGGCGCAGTCCCTCGCTCCCGGAGCTCGGGCAGTTCTGCACGCTGCATGGGTTCGGCGCGATGTTGCCGCGCCAGGCCGAGCGCATCGCTCGACTCGTCGCCTGAAGCGAGGGGCGTCAGCTCCGCGCGACGTAAGCCCTGCACCAGCCCTGTGCGCTGACGACCTTGCCCGGGAACAGCGTGCAACCGATCCACGCGTCGCCATCGTTTCCCTTGCCCTTGCTCTGCAGGCAATTGCCGCACTTTTCGCCGGCTTTGTAGTTCGGTGTCTTCTTCGCATCGAGGCCCTGCGCGTTCTCGACGTAGGCCAGCGCCGCGGCGGTTGGATCGCCGGCGCCGACGTGCGGCAGCGCGCCAGCGCCTGGCGCCGCGCGGGTGACGGCGCCCACTGCGAACAGCGCGCCGGCGCCCAGGCCTAAGCTCTTCAGCGCCTCGCGGCGCGACAACAGGTTTTTCATCGCTCGATACTCCTACTCGTTGCGGTATTCTAAGCTGCAGTTTCATCGGCCAGGTGCGCCATGACGCAGAAAAACATCGAATCCGCGCTGCAGGAAATCCGGCGTTTCCCACCGCCGGCGGATTTCGCCGCCCGCGCACGGCTCCCGGGCCCTAAGGTCGAGGCGATGCGGCGCGAGGCCGCCGCCGACCACGTCGGTTTCTGGGCGGCCCAGGCGCGCCAATCGCTCCACTGGCACAGGCCGTTCACGGTCGCGCTCGATGACTCCCGCGCACCAAACTACCGTTGGTTCCCTGATGGGGAGCTGAACGTTTCATTCAACTGCCTCGATGCGCATCTGGCCGATCGTGGCGACAAGACGGCCATCGTGTTCGAGGGCGAAGCCGGCGATGTGCGGCGCCTCAGTTACCGGGAGTTGCATGCCGAAGTCTGCCGGCTCGCCAACGGCCTGAAGAAACTCGGCATCGCGCGCGGCGACCGCGTCGTGATCTACATGCCGATGGTGCCCGAGGCGGTGATCGCGATGCAGGCGTGCGCGCGCATCGGCGCCGTGCACTCGGTCGTGTTCGGCGGCTTCGCCTTCCATTCGATCCGCGACCGCATCGAGGATGCCGGCGCGCGCCTCGTCATCACGGCCGATGGCGGCCGGCGCGGCGGTGGCATCGTCGAATTGAAAGCGGCCGTCGACAAGGCGCTCGATGGCGCCTGTCCGACGATCGAGAAAGTCGTCGTGCTGCGCCGCTCGGGCGGCCCCGTCACGATGCGACCGGGGCGCGATATCTGGTGGCGCGACCTGACCGAGGGCAGCCTAAGCGAGTGCGAGCCCGAATGGGTCGATGCCGAGCATCCGCTGTTCCTGTTGTATACCTCCGGCTCGACGGGGAAACCGAAGGGTATCCAGCATTCAAGCGCGGGATATCTGTTGAACGCGCGTATCACGACCGAGTGGGTGTTCGACCTTCGCGATGACGACATCTTCTGGTGCACGGCCGATATCGGCTGGGTCACCGGACA
>JBOHZW010000096.1:0-7367 GCA_050738715.1 Steroidobacteraceae bacterium
GCCCGCTGGTGTCGGCGCCCGACTCGATGCGCGCCAGCGACAGCAGCTGCTCGGACAGTCGCGCGGCGCGCTGGATGCCGGCGCGCAGCTCACGCAGCCGCAGTGCGCGTTCGGCCGGATCGCTGGAACCATCCAGCACGTCGGCCTGTAACTGCAAGGCAGCGAGCGGCGTGCGCAGCGCGTGCGCTGCATCCGTTATGAAGTGACGCTCACGCTGCACTGCTTCGTGCTGGCGTTCGAGCAGCCTATTGATCTCGTCGACCAAAGGTTCCACCTCTGTGGGCAAACCCGCGGCCTGCAGCGCTTCGCGCGACAGGATGTCGCGACGCGCAACCGCGGCCGCGAAATCCTTGACCGGTTGCAGCAGAGCGCGAATCACCAGGGCGATGACCAATGCCAACACCGGCAACAGGACCAGCAATGGCAGGAACGCAGCCAATGCCGCCGCTTCCGCCTGATCGTCGCGGGCATCGATGGGCTGTGCAATTTCGATGCGACGCCCGTCAATGACCCTGGCGTACACTCGATAGGGCTCTGAACGCAGGGTCATTTCAGAAAAGCCCTCCACCTGCGTGAACGGCATGCTCATCTGCGCAATGGATGAGTACTGAAGCTTGCCGTCCGTACCCCAGACCGCGACCTCAATCGCTTCGTCGTCGACCGGGGTGAGGCGAATCGGCCCAACGCTCCGCCCGGCGACGATGCCGGCAATCTGCACCAGCTGGTTGTCCAGCAGTTCCTTTGTCTGGTGATTGACCTGTTGGTATGCAATTCCAGCCGACACCCCGCCGACTACCGCGACCGCAATGCACAGCGAAACCAGCAGGCGCCGGCGCAGTGATTTCATCGGGCTGCCACGATACGCCAACCGACGCCGCGCACGTTTTCGATCTGTTCCGACCCCACTTTCTGCCGCAATCCATGCAACAGAAACTCGATGGCATTGCTTTCGATAGCGTCTTCCCAACCGTAGATGCGCGCTTCGAGTTGTGCGCGAGACAGCAGTGTGCCGGGCCGCTGCATCAGAGCGTGCAGCAGGGCATATTCGCGGGCCGTCAGCTGGATGCGCTGGTCGTCGCGAACGACTGTGCGCGAAGCGGGATCGAGTGTCAGGCACGTGGTCTTGAGTTCCGGCTCGATGCGCCCGATGTGGCGGCGTGCCAGTGCGCGGATTCGCGCCTTGAGTTCGCCAAGTTCGAACGGCTTGACCAGGTAGTCGTCTGCGCCCTGATCCAGTCCATTGACGCGATCGGACAGTGCGTCACGCGCCGTGATGATCAGCACGGGAATATTGTGGCCAGCCCGCCGGATGCCGCGCAGCACGTCGATTCCGGACTTGTGCGGCAGGCCCAGATCCAGCAGGGCGACGTGAAATTCGTTGAGCGGATCCGCCAACATGGCCTCGGCCACTTCGCCATCGCGCACCCAGTCAGTCGCATAACCCTCGTCGCTTAAGCCCCGCACGAGACTGGTGCCAATCATGGGATCGTCTTCAATGATCAGGATGCGCATTGTGTGCAATTCAAGGGTAAGTCAAAAGTATCGTGGCGCCGCCTTAGCAACGCCTTAGCGTTGCTCTAATGATGCGCTAATTCCAGCCGCCGACACTGATGACATGATCGGGCGCCGGCGAGTCGCATTTGTCGTGGGAATCTGCTGTTGCAGCAGCGCTGGCGCGGCCGCGCCGCTCACCGATCATCAGGAAGACGCCGGCGAACTCGGTAACACGCTGCAGTATGTGGCGCCCGTCGCAGCGCTCGCGTTGACGTTCCTGTTTAAGCACGAAGTTGGGCCGCAACGATCCAGCCTGAACACGGACGAGCTGCTGCAACTGAACAATTCGCCGCGCCATGACCTGGCGCTGGCGGTCGGTCGCACCTTCGTGGTTACGCAAACCCTGAAATACGCGTTCAATGAGACGCGTCCGGATGGCGGCTCGCATTCGTTTCCATCCGGGCACACCGCCCTGGCCTTTACTGGAGCCGAGTTCATCCGCAAGGAATACGGATGGCGGTGGGGCCTCCCAGCGTATGCGGTCGCGACTTACGTCGGCTGGTCACGCGTCGAGTCGCGCGAACACTACTCGCGGGACGTGCTTGCGGGCGCCGCGATCGGCATCCTGGTCAACCACGACATCAGGGAATATCACACCCGCTTCGGCCTGCTAAACCTGCAATTCGCCCCGGCAATCATCCTGAACTCAAGCGCGACCGGAGTCTCGAGCGCCCCCGGCCTGCAGTTCACACTCGCCTACTGAATGCAAGGTCGCGCCGGATCGCGCGTGACGCGATATGCAAGCTTCAAGGCCCTATCGGATTGCATCCGTCGAGGCCATTACAATCCAAAGCGGCATCATTGGCGGAGAGGGTGGGATTCGAACCCACGTGCCGGAATTACCCGACCATCCGATTTCGAGTCGGCGCCGTTATGACCACTTCGGTACCTCTCCAGGACTGCATTTTTTTCGAGCTGCTATTCTAGCTGAACCGACCAGTTCGTGAGGGTGTCCCGTGCCGCGAGCATTGACCAGGCTGGGGGTTCTCGCATCGCTCGGGTGCGCCGTACTGGCTGCATGCGACAGCGCTCCTGGCGGCCTGGCGCGCGTGCACTCGCTCGGCGAACTTCGCGTTGGGACCGTCAACGAACCGACCAGCTACTACCTCGGCGCGCATGGCCCGCAGGGCTTTGAATACCGGCTTGCGCATGCCTTCGCCGAAAGCCTCGGCGTGCAACTCGTCATCGTGCCGGCGCGCGATCGCGCCAGCATGCGCGACATGCTGGCGAATGGGCGCGTCGACATCGCCGCGGCGGAACTGACCGCGGACGATTATTGGAAACGCGCGGGGCTGGCCACTTCCAGCTATCGTGAAATCCAACAGCTGGTCGTGCAGCGCCGCGGACTGGCGCCGATACACAATATCGCAGGGCTCAATGGCGCTCGTGTCGTCGCCCGCGAAGGCAGTCCGCAACTTGAACTGCTGCGCGGAATGCGTGGGAGCGGTGCGACGTATCTGACATGGACCGAGCTGCCGCGCGAGCAGGCCGATCCGCTCGATTGGGTCAACACCGGCGACGCCGATTACGCGATCATCGACAAGAGCGAGTTTTCCTTCGCGCACCATCTGTATCCGGATGTATCCGTGGCTTTCGCGCTGCCCGATCCGCGTTCGGTGCAATGGCTGGTGCGGCGCTCGGCGCTCGACCTGCGCGATGCGGTAAATCGTTTTTTTGCCAAGGCGCACGACACGGGCTTGCTGCAACAACTGATGCGCAGTGCCGACGCGGAGGCCGGCGATTTCGAGTACCTGGAAGCGCGACGATTCCAGGATGACATCGTCAAACGCCTCCCGGATTTGCGCGATGCGTTCTCCGAGGCGGCCAGCAGCAAGTCCGTCGATTGGCGCCTGCTGGCGGCCGTCGGTTACCAGGAATCGCATTGGGACAATCACGCCGTTTCCGGCGATGGCGCGGCCGGCATCATGATGCTGACTGCGGGCACCGCCAAGGCGATGGGCGTTACCGACCGGACCGATGCGGCGCAGAATATTGCCGGCGGCGCAGCCTATCTTGCACAGATGCTGCAGACGATCCCCGCACGCATTGCCGAACCCGACCGCACCTGGCTCGCGCTGGCGGCGTACAACGTCGGCTTCGGACATCTCGAGGACGCGCGCATCCTCGCGCAGACACAAGGCAAGAATCCGGATTCATGGGCCGATGTGAGCCAGGTGCTGCCGTGGCTTGCGCAGGAGCGCTGGTACGAACTCGCGCGGCGTGGCTACGCCCGTGGCTGGGAACCGGTGCGCTTCGTCGAGCAGGTGCGCGGATATCTCGCGGTGCTCGAGTGGTACGGCGATGGCCGCCCAGCGGGTTTATCGGCCGCGCCCGTGTTGATGTCCGCGCCGGTGCTCATGCCGGCGCCTGAGCGGCTAGCGCCGACGGGGCTCAAAAAAACCCGTTAGCAACGCGGCGCACTCTTCCTGCAGCACGCCGCCAAATACGTCGACGCGATGGTTCAGACCGGGCAACGCGAACGCATCGATGAGGCTGCCGGCTGCGCCGGCGCGCGCGTCCCAGGTGCCGAACACCACGCGCCGCACGCGCGCATGTACGATTGCCGCGGCACACATCAGGCAGGGTTCCAGCGTCACGTACAACTCCGTGTCGTTGAGCCGATAGCTGCCCAGCGAGCGCGCGCCGGCACGGAGCGCCTCGATCTCGGCGTGCGCGGTCGGATCACAGCTGCTGATCGGCCGGTTTGCGCCAGTCGCGATGACCTGCCCGCCGCGCACCAGCACCGCGCCCACCGGCACTTCGCGCGCATCTGCGGCGCGCCGCGCCTCATCGAGCGCCTGTTGCATGAAGCCGATGTCCGTCGCCATAGGGCGCTATCGTCGCACAGGGAAGCCAGGCAGATTGGCACGGCGATCTTGAAATGGCTTATCGTGCCGTTCGCAGCAGCCTTGGGGAGCCAAAGAGCGACGCATGTTCAGGGCCTTGGTGACAGACAATCGGAGCGGCACCGTGACCGCAACGGTGCAGGAACTCGCAGAGGCTGCGCTGCCCGCCGGCGATGTGCGCGTCGCCGTCGAATATTCATCGCTCAATTACAAGGACGGCCTTGTCGTCAACGGCGCCGGCGGGCTCGTCAAGAACTATCCGCACGTGCCGGGCATCGACTTTGCCGGCACCGTGCTCGAAAGCCGCGATTCGCGCTGGAAGAGCGGCGACAAAGTGGTGCTGACGGGCTGGCGCGTCGGCGAAGTGCAATGGGGCGGATTCGCGCAACGCGCGCAGGTCAGCGGCGACTGGCTCGTGCGGCTCCCCACTGCGATCGATGCGCACCATGCGATGGCGATCGGCACCGCCGGATTCACGGCGATGCTCGCGGTCATGGCGCTCGAGGCGCAGGGCAAACGGGCGGATTCGGGCGAAATGCTGGTCACCGGCGCTGCGGGCGGCGTCGGTTCAATTGCAACGGCGATCCTTGCGCAGCGGGGCTTCCATGTCGTCGCCTCGACCGGTCGCGCCGACGCGCACGAATTCCTGCGTGGACTCGGTGCCCGCGAAATCATCGATCGATCGGCGTTTGCCGAACCCGCGAAGCGACCACTGGAATCGGAGCGGTGGGCCGCCTGTATCGATTCCGTCGGCGGCAACACACTCTCGCGCGTGCTCGCGCAGATGCGCTATGGCGGATCAGTGGCCGCAGTCGGGTTGGCCGGGGGAGCCAAGCTGGAACACAGCGTCATTCCGTTCATCCTGCGCAGCGTGAATCTGCTCGGCATCGATTCGGTCATGTGCCCAATGCCGCGACGGCTCGCCGCCTGGACACGGCTGCAAGTCGACTTGCCTCGGGAAGCGCTCGCTGCGATCAGCATCGACGCGCGGCTCGATGAGCTGCCGCGGCTGGCACGGGCAATTGTCGCGGGCCAGGTGCGCGGCCGTGTCGTCATCGACGTGAACGCCTGAGCATGCACGCGGCGCCGCGCATCTCACGCCTCGAGACGTTTGCGAACGAGTTCGTCTGTTTCGTGAGATTGACCACCGACAGCGGCGCCGTGGGTTGGGGCCAGACATCGACGTACAACGCCGATATCACGGCCAGCGTTTTCCATCGCCAGGTGGCGCCGTGGGCATTGGGCGCCGATGCGTTTGAAATCCCCGCGCTGATCGACCTGGTCGAACGGCGCGAGCATAAATTCCCGGGCAGCTACCGTTGCCGTGCGCTGGCCGGCCTCGACACGGCGATGTGGGACCTGCGCGGCAAGCTCGAGGGCCGGCCCGTGGTCGAACTGCTCGGCGGCAAACCGCGTCCGCTGCGCGCCTATGCCTCGTCGATGAAACGCGACATCACGCCCGAGGCTGAAGCCGCGCGTTTCCTGCGGCTGCGCGACGAACAGGGATTTGATGCATTCAAGTGGCGCGTGGGCGCCGAATGCGGGCGCGATGTCGATGAATGGCCGCAGCGCACCGAAGAGATCGTGCCCACCGTCGCCCAAGCCCTAGGCGACGGCGTCGCGAAACTTGTCGATGCTAACAGTGGCTTTTCTCCACGGCGCGCGATCGAGGTCGGGCACATGCTCGCCGCGGAAGGTATCGCCCACTACGAGGAACCCTGTCCGTACTGGAAACTCGAGGAAACGCGCGCAGTCGCCGATGCGCTCGACATCGACGTGACCGGTGGCGAACAGGATTGGGACCTCGCCACCTGGGCGCGCATGATCGAAACACGCGCGGTCGACATCGTGCAGCCGGATGTGATGTACATGGGCGGACTTTGGCGCACGCTCGAGGTCGCGCGCATGGCGGCCGCGGCGGGCATGCCCTGCACGCCGCACAGCGCCAACCTCTCTTTGGTGACAGTCTGTACGATGCACCTGCTGGGCGCGATTCCGAACGCCGGCAAGTACCTCGAGTTCTCGATCGAGGGCGCGGATTACTACCCCTGGCAGCGCAACCTGTTCCTCGGCGATCCATTTGCGATTCGCGATGGCAAGGCGACGATTCCGGCCTCGCCCGGCTGGGGCGTGGAGATCAATCCCGATTGGTTGTCGGCGGCAACGTATCGCGTCAGCGCAAAGTCATAGCGCGCTCAGCGCGATGGCGGTCCGCGCTATGCGGGTCAACGCAATGGCGTCGCACGCGGCGTGCGTGACAAGCGTTCGATCAACAGCGCGGTGCGCTTGATCTGGCGATCGAAGCTGCTCAAGTCCACGCTCTCGCCGGGCGCGTGGCTGCCCTGGCCCACGGCACCGAATCCCACCAGGCAATCGACCTTGTCGGCGACGAATGAAATATCGCCCGCGCCCCGTTGCAGCGGGTCGAGCTCCGCCATCGCCGGAAGTCCCAACGCCGCGTTGATCTCGTTGAGCCGCACCAGCACGCCCCGGTTGCCGTCCGTCGGCGCCATCGCGGGATACCCATCGCCGAACTCAATCGTTGCGCCCGTGCCGGGCAGATGATCGGCGACGACAGCGCGCATGCGGGCTTCAATGCGCTCGGTCTGCGTATTGCTCAGCGTGCGCAGATCACCTTTCGCGATCCCCTGCGCTGCGATGACGTTGGTCTTGCCGCTTGCCTCGCCCCGCACTCCGTCGGTATTGATCGCGGCGCTCGCGCCGCCGAGCACGAGGCCTACGTTGTAGGTGGCATTCGGTTCGCGCAGCTCGCGCCGGAAAGCATCGAGGATGCGCGTCAATTCGTAGTTCGCGCCGAAGCCGGCTTCGGCCGAGAAAATGCCGGAGGAATGCCCTGAGGTTGCAGTCGTGCGCAGCGTCCAGTCGATGTCGCTGCGCCGCGCGATCGTACCCATGTCGTGGCCGTTCTCGGTGGCCAGCGCCTCGAACTCCAGCGCGACGTCGGAC
>JBOHZW010000097.1:0-3620 GCA_050738715.1 Steroidobacteraceae bacterium
ATCCTCTACGGGTACTTCTCACTGGCTTCGCACCAGTACTTGTGGCTCGGCGTCTGCGCCGGTGGCGCACTGATCGTTGGTGCGCTGTGGGTCCGCAAGACCTGAGGCCCAATACATGAACGCAGCAAACGAAATCATCCACCAGACCATGCGGCTCAAGATCATGTCGGCGCTGAACGCCCTGCGCGCCGGCGCGAAGCTGGAATTCCAGGAGTTGAAGACACTGCTCGAGGCAACCGATGGCAACCTCGGCACGCACCTGGCGACGCTCGAGGGCTCCGGCTACATCGCGATCGAAAAGGACTTCGTCGGCAAGAAGCCGCGCACGCGCGTCGCCATCACGCGCGCAGGGCGGCGTGCTTTCGAACAGCACGTGGAATACCTGCGCGATGTCATCGCCGGCTCCGGCGGTGCGCCGACCTCGGCGGCGGGCTAGGGTCTGCTCACACTAGTGACATCCGCCGCCGCTCTTGCCGCAACCGCACTGGGCATCGGCAGCCGGACTTGCGGCCGCATCGGCCTCGCCGCGGGTCGCGGTCCGCCGCCGCCAGCGGCGCGGACCGAGCGTGCGCGCGGCGTACGCTGCGGCGGCGATGACGATCAAGGCAACGATGAGCTGTTGCCACATGGCTTAAGTTTTCATCGCGACCGCCGTCGCGACCTGGTAGGTGATCAGCGAAGCCACGTAGGCCATCGCGAACAGGTAGCCGGCCATGATCAGCGGATAGCGCCACGAATTGGTTTCGCGCCGCACCGTCGCCAGCGTCGACAGGCACTGCGGCGCGAACACGTACCAGGCGAGCAGCGAAAGTGCCGTAGCGACGCTCCAGCTCGAAGCGATCATCGGGCGCAGCGCGGCATCGACGTGCTCCGCGCTGCCTGACAACGCGTACACGGTGCCGAGCGCGCCGACCGCGACTTCGCGCGCGGCCAGGCCCGGCACGAGCGCGACGCAGATCTGCCAGTTGAAGCCGAGCGGCGCGAACACGGTTTGCAGGCCGCGCCCGAGCATCCCTGCAAAACTGTACTGGATCGCCGGTCCGGTCGCGCCGGTCGGCGGCGCCGGGAAACTCGCCAGGAACCACAGCACGATCATCAGCGACAGGATGATCGTGCCGACCCGCGTCATGAAGATCGCCGTGCGCTCGTACAATCCCGTTGCGAGATTGCGCAGGTTCGGCCAGTGGTACTCCGGCAGTTCCAGCATCAACGGATGATAGCCGGCGCGCAGCGTGACGCGTTTCATGACGAACGCGACCAGCACCGCGCCGAGCACGCCGATCACGTACAGGCCGAACAGCACCAGGCCACGAAACGACAGCCAGCCGATCGAGCGCTCCGGAATGAACGCGCCGATGATCAGCGCGTAGACCGGGAGCCGTGCCGAGCAGGTCATCAGCGGCGCGAGCAGGATGGTGGCGATGCGGTCGCGCAGGTTCGGAATCGTGCGCGTCGCCATGATGCCGGGAATCGCGCAAGCGTATGACGACAACAATGGGATGAACGAGCGGCCCGACAACCCGATGCTGCCCATCACGCGATCGAGCAGGAACGCCGCGCGCGGCAGGTACCCGCTGTCTTCGAGCAGCAGGATAAAAAAGAACAGGATGAGGATCTGCGGCAGGAACACGATCACGCTGCCTGCGCCCTTGATGACGCCGTCGACGAGCAGGCTCTCCAGCACGCCCGGCGGCATCGCATGCGCGACGCCGTTGGCGAGCGCGGCCATCGCTGAGTTGATCCAGTCCATCGGCAGCTTTGCCCAACTGAACACGGCCTGAAACACTGCAAATAGCAGCACCGCGAGCAGCAATGGACCCGCGATCGGATTCATGACAACGGCATCGAGGCGCGCCAGTGCGCGGGCACGGAGCGGTTCGATGTAGCCAGCCGATTGCAGGATGCGCCGCGCTTCGCGTTGCGTGCGCTCGATGTCCGCCGAACTCTGCGTCGGCACGACGACCGGCGCGACCACGATCGGCGCGGGCGGCGTGAGCGGCACGGCCTGTGTGAGCGGCGCGAGCGGCGCTGTCATCGCCACCGGCGCGCCGAGCGCCGTGCACCGCGCGTCGATCGCGGCCACCAGATCGCGCGCGCCGCCGGGCTGCACGGCAATTGTTTCTACCACGGGTACGCGCAGCTCGGATTCCAGCCGCGCGCGATCCAGCTTGTAGCCGCGTTTGCGCGCGAGATCGCTCATGTTCAGCGCGACGATGACCGGGCGGCCGACGCGCTCGAGCTCGAGCACCAACCGCAACGACAGGCGCAGGTTGGTCGCATCGACGACGCACACGATCAGGTCTGGCGCCGCTTCACCGCGCAGTCGTCCGGTGATCGCATCACGCGTGATCGCTTCATCGAGCGTCGCCGGCACGAGGCTGTACGTGCCGGGCAGGTCGATGAGGCGAAATTGGCGGCTGTCATCGGCACCTGCGAAGGCGCCTTCCTTGCGTTCGACCGTGACACCCGGGTAGTTCGCGACTTTCTGGCGGCTGCCAGTCAGCCGGTTGAACAGCGCCGTCTTGCCGCAGTTCGGAACGCCGACCAGCGCGACGCGAAAAATCACGGCTGCACGCGCACCAGCACCGCGCTCGCCTCGCGGCGGCGAAGTGCAAAAACAGTCGAGCCGATGCGCACCGCCATGGGGTCGGCGCCCGGCCAGATTTCTTCGATGATCTGGATCGTTTCGCCAGGCACGAAGCCGATTTCCACCAGCCGCCGGCCGATGGTTGCACCGGCCGAATCACCGACCAGGCCGGCATCGCCCTCGAGCACCTGCGCGACGACGCCCCGCATCCCCTTGCGGAGCGTGGCCAGGGGCACGATCTCGTCGGCCAGCCGGTCGATGTTGGGAGTTGGCACGGCACCCTAATGTTAATGAGAATTACTCTCATCTACAGCATAGTCTATCGGGCCGGTCGGCGCCACTGCAGAAACTACGACTTGGCGCTGGTTTTTGCGCCTCGCGGCGGGCTTAGGGGCCTTTCGGAGTCAATGGGATAGGCCGGTTGACCGGTCGGGCGGTCGCGGCCCTCAGGCGCTTGGTGGCCGCTCAATGCGGACAAATCCCGCTGGCATGATTTCCTGTGCGAGCGAGCGCGTGACGGCGCCATCGCCCTGCCCGTCGGCTGCTGCAGCCATCGCCATGGCGACATCGGCGCCGCCGTAGACGGCGGCGAGAAAGCGGCTTGATGCGGCACCGAGCGGGCGCACGTTGACGCCCTTTTCCGTGCGCCACAGCGCGTATCGATAGTCAGCCGGTGCGAGATCGATGCTCTGCAATCGCGCGGCTCCATCCGCCAGGATTGCCTCACGCAACGGATCCACCGGATAACGGGCGTCGTGCAGCCGGAGTGGGGCGGCAAAAAGCAGCCGCGCGCCGTCGTCCAGCAGCAGCGATGGAGATGCGGATTCCGGCATCGCGCGCGAACGCGCGAGCGCGGCGAATTGCCATTCGAACTGCGCCAACTCCTGCAGATAGGGCAACGTTTCCGTCCCTGGAAAAGCGCCGATGAATTCCGCAAACGCGGCGCCGTATTCGTCGAGCTGCGGCGCGCACGGCGGTTGCGAGCGCGCGAAATCGACCGCCATGCGATCGAAGAAAGCTTCGCCGACCAGTC
>JBOHZW010000098.1:0-15882 GCA_050738715.1 Steroidobacteraceae bacterium
CCGGAGGCGCGCTTGATCGCCGCTTCGACCTTGTCCTTCGGCATATTGACCGCGCGCGCGTTCTGGATCACGCGCCGCAGCGTTGGGTTCGATGTGGGATCCGCGCCGCCGGACTTCACGGTCATCGCGATGTCCTTCGCAATGCGCGCGAACTGCTTGGCCATGCGGTTCCAGCGCGCGAACATGGCGTGCTTGCGGACTTCGAAAATGCGGCCCATGCGGAGCGAACTCCCGCGAAAAGACGCGGGAGCATACCAGACGGAATGCTAGCTGCTGCGCAGCACCCGGCTCATCAGGCTCGAGCCGTCCGGCCGCTCCCAGCCCAACTGGTCGAACAGCGTCTTGCAATGACTGGCGCTGACCGGCTTGCTGAAGTGGAAACCCTGCGCGAAATCGCATCCGTGCGCGCGAAGTAGCGCGGCCTGCGCCGGCGTCTCCACGCCTTCTGCGATCGTGGACATGTCGAGTTTCTTCGCCATGTCGATCACCGCACCGACGATCGAGGCGCGCGCGTCGACGCGCCCCAGCTCACTGACGAAACTGCGATCGATCTTGATCGCGTCGACCGGCAGTTGCGCCAGGTAGCTCAGGCCCGAATAGCCCGTGCCGAAGTCATCGATCAGGAGTTGTGCGCCGAAGTTGCGCAGCGACTGGAGCCGCGCGGCCAGCGCGCGCGGGTCCTTCAGCAGCGCGGTCTCGGTAATTTCAAAGCGCAACCAATGCGGCTCGACGCCGTATTCCGTAGTCAGCGAAGTGACCAGCTCGCAGAAACCTTCACTCTCGAACTGCACCGGCGAAATATTCACCGCGATCGGCACCACCGGCGCGCCGGAATCCAGCCAGACACGCAGTTGCGCCAGCACTTCGCGCAGCGCGTGCATGCCGATCGGCGCAGTCAAGCCGCAGGCGTCCGCGATCGGTATGAACTGCGATGGCGCAATGGCACCCAGCTCGGGGTGGCGCCAGCGCATCAGCGCCTCGAGCGATGCGATGCGTCCGCTGCGCAGGTCGATGATCGGCTGGTACACCATGCTGAGCTGATTGGTGCCGACGGCGCGGCGCAAGGCTTGTTCAAGTGCGACGCTTTCGCTCACGCGTACCAGCATGTCCTGCGAGAACATGCGGTAGCAGCGCCGACCCGCTTCCTTGGCCTGGTAGAGCGCAATGTCAGCGTGCTTCAGGAGCGATTCCATGTCGAGGCCGTGGTTCGGGAACAGCGCGATACCCATGCTCACCGAGACATTGAGCACGGCGTCGCCGATCGCGATCGGGGCCTGTATCGCCGACTGGATGCGTTCGGCGATCGCTTCGACCGTGCCCGCATCGCGGAGCGAGACGACGACGATGATGAACTCGTCGCCGCTCATGCGCGTCACTAGGTCCTGCTTGCCGACTGCGGCGCGCAGGCGTTGCGCCACCGTTTGCAGCAGGTGGTCACCGGTGCCGTGGCCGCGCGAATCGTTGATCTTCTTGAAGTGATCGATGTCCAGGTAGATGGCGGCCATCGTGCGGTCGGTTGCCGCTGCAAAGCGCAGCGCGCGTGGCAGGCGCGCGCGCAGATACAGGCGATTGGGCAGTCCGGTGAGCGGATCGTGCTGCGCCATGTACGAGAGCTTGCGATTGTTGGAGCGCTGCTGCTGCTCGGCCACGCGCCGGTGCGTGATGTCGTGTCCCACCATGCACAGCAGGTGTCGGCCGGAGCTCTCGATCATCGAGATCGAGACTTCGGCGTCGGTCGTGCGGTCCGGGCCGCATTGCATGCGTGAGGCGCACACGACATGGCGTGGGGCTTCGGTGCGCGCGCGTTCGAGCTGCTCGGGTGTCAGGTCGGTATAGACATCGTAGGCCGTCAATGTGCGCAACTCGTCGCTGGTCGCGCCCATCGCGCGCAGCAAGGCCGCGTTGCCTTCGATGATGTGCCCGCTGTCGGCATCCACCAGCATGATCGCTTCGTGCACCTGCGCGGCGATGCTGGCGTAACGGCGCTCGGATTCGCGCTGGGCCGCGGCGTTGGCGCGCAACCGATGCGCCAACGACAGGGCATAGGCACTGGCCGCCAGGATCAGGATGGCGATGCCGCCCAGCAGCGCGCGCGTCGTGCGCACGCCAAGCGCGTGCACATCGCGCGGCACGCTGGTCGTCAGTAATGCCGCGGGCTTGCCGTCGATGTCGCGCACCAGCACGGAACCAGTCATCGTGTCGCTTGAAGCGATGCGCACCAGTAGGGGCGAGGCTTGCGGGTCGCTGAGCCATTGCCGCAATTCAGGCGGCTGCGCGGCCAGCCATGCCGGTGTCAGGGTCGACGGCAGTTCGACCAGCGCGAGGGGCATGTCGAGCGAATTGCGCAGGCGCGCGATTTCCGCTGCGTCGAAGAATCTCGCGAACAGCATGTGGCTGCCCGTCGACGGTCCAAAGTCGCCCGACCTGATGTCCTGCACGGCGTAGGCCGCGAGTCCGTTGTCCAGGCGCACGAGCCTTCCGCCAGGCGGCGGCGCGCCTGCACTCGCCGTCACGGCCTTCCTGAATTTAAGCAGTAATTCTGCGGGCGCCGGGCTCTGTATGCGGCCGTCGCGGCGGTCGAGCACGCCCGAATAGCGATCCTGGCCGGCCTTGTCGACGACCCAGACCAGGTCGACGCGCATGCCCGACAACGCACCCGGCGTAAAATTGGAACGCACGAAGCGCGGGTCGCGGCTGGTGATGAACTTCGCAGCGTCTTCCCACACGGCATATTCGCTGACGTTTACTTCCAGCTGCCGCTGCTCGTCGGCGAACATGCGGTTGAGCTGGCGCGCCTTCTGTAGCGTGGCGCCGGCCTCGATGTCATTGAAGCTGTGTTCGAACTCGTGCGCCGCGAGCGCGAGGCTCACGCCGACGACGATCAGCAGTCCCACGCAGATGCCCAGCAGCAACCGCTGCTGCATGTGCGGATGCTGTGTGGCAGCGCTCGTGACAGGCCAGAATGTACGCATCAGTGAAGAGCGTTGATCTGCCTAACCGGCAGCGGCACGTTGCAGAGCTCGATGTAGCCGGCCGGACGCACGAACCAATCATCGTGCCGATTGCGCCGCGAGTCGACCAGCGCGGCGAACGTCGGCGTATCGGTGCGCAGCACTTCGAGCCGCACGCGCGAAGCAGCGGGCAACTCGCTCGCCAGCCGCACCGATTTGATCGTCGTGCGCTCGGCGGCTGTTGCGTAGAAGCCCAGCTCCGCGGTGCCGCGCGGCAGGCTAGATAGCAACTCGATGCCCTGGCGCACGCTGCCGACGATCGTGACGTTGCGATCGAGGTGCCGCGGCGCGTTGCCAATGACCGCATACAGTTCGCTGCCGTTGCCCGTGGTCGGATCGGTATCGCGGCCGACGCCGACGGCGCCGTAGCAATGCGTGAGCCAGGCGAGCCCCGCGACCGGATCGCGCGCGGCCGGGAAACTGTCGACGAAGCCTGCCTGCGGCGCGTAACCGTCACGATCGGCCAGCGGCGTGAACAGCGCCGTTCCCTGCGGCACGGCAAATTCCGGCGCGAGCGCCTTGAGTTCCGCAGGGAGCGCGCGCGTGCCGTCCGGGTCTCCCCATTGCGCGACGTAGTTGTCCTGCAAGCGCAAGACCGCCAGCCCGTCGTAGTAGTGCAGCCGCGCCATGGCTTCGATGTTTGCCACGGTGTGCGGCGCCAACGCCGGCTCAAGTTCGATGATGACGCGGCCTGCCGGCAGTTCCATATACAGCGTGTTTTCGTCGGCAAGCGCTCGCCACGCCGAAGCGGGCGCGCTGGCCAGGATGTCGGCCATCGTTGATGCGGCCTTTGGCGCCGCAGCGGGCGCGTCGGCGCCCAGTGCGCTGCCGGCAATCACCAGCAGCCAGGCGGCCAGGTTTAAGGCAGTGAGCTTGGACCATGGCATGCGTCGAACTCCGGCGAAAGAGAGGCAACCGCGGCAAATGCTAGCAGCCGGCCCGCATTTGCGCCTATCTTTGCGAGCATGGCTGAATTGACAAAGCCGCCGCCGCAAGCTTCCACGCGCTGGTACTCGTCGCTGTACGCGCAGGTGCTCATCGCCGTCACCATCGGCGTCGCGCTCGGATACTTCGCGCCCCACATCGCAGTGGACCTCAAGCCGCTCGGCGATGGATTCATCAAGCTGGTCAAGATGATCATTGGGCCGGTGATTTTCTGCACCGTGGCCAGCGGCATCGCCGGCGTCAACAGCCTGGAGAAAGTCGGGCGCGTCGGCTTCAAGGCGCTCGGCTATTTCATCGTCATTTCCAGCCTCGCGCTGCTGATCGGACTGGTTGTTGCCAACGTGGTGCAGCCCGGTGCGGGCTTCAACGCCGATCCGACGCAGCTCGACGCCAGCGCCGTCGCTGGTTTCCAGCAGCAGGCGCACAGCCGGACCGTGATCGAATTCCTGCTGCATGTGATCCCAGACACTCTGGTTGGCGCCTTCGTCGGCGGTGACATCCTGCAGGTATTGCTCGTGTCGATCCTGTTCGGATTCGCGCTGTCGCTGACCGGAGAAAAAGCGGTGCCGGTGCGCCGTGGCGTGGAATTGCTGGGCGCCGTCGTATTCAGGGTCGTGCACCTGATCATGCGCGCGGCGCCATTGGGCGCACTGGGTTCGATGGCCTATACGGTCGGCCAGTTCGGCGTCGGTGCGCTCGCGCACCTGGCCGGATTGATGCTGTGCTTCTACGCAACCAGCGCGGTGTTCATCTTCGGCGTGCTCGGCATGATCGCGCGCGCCTGCGGTTTTTCGCTGCTGCGCCTGCTGCGCTACATCCGCCATGAATTGTTGCTGGTGCTGGGCACCAGTTCATCAGAAGCGGCTCTGCCACTGCTCATCGACAAGCTCGAACGCGCCGGTTGCTCGCGTTCGGTCGTTGGCCTGGTCGTGCCGGCGGGCTATTCGTTCAATCTCGATGGCACGAACATCTACATGACGATGGCCGCGCTGTTCATCGCGCAGGCGACCAACGTGCACCTGAACTTGAGCGAACAACTGCTATTGCTGCTCGTCGCTGTCATCAGTTCGAAGGGCGCGGCCGGCGTAACCGGTTCGGGGTTCATCACGTTGGCCGCAACGTTGGCGGTCGTGCCCTCGGTGCCGATCGCGGGCCTGGTGTTGATCCAGGGCGTGGACCGTTTCATGAGCGAGTGCCGTTCGCTGACCAATTTCATTGGCAATGCGGTCGCAGCGATCGTCGTGGCGCGCTGGGAACGCGAGCTCGACGCCGCGCAATTGCAACGTGCGCTGGCCGGAGGCGCTGATGGCTGAAACACTGATGCCGCGCAACACCTACAGCGGCGATTTCGACGGCACGTGGCGCCTGTACCGCGCTTCATTGCGGCACTCCCTGGTGCCTGCTGCGCTGCTGGCCCTGATGTGGGCGATGTTGTTGGCACAGCTGATGCGCCGCTTTGACGCACTCGCGCAAGACGATGTGTGGTTGCTTGTATCGCAGGCCGAGCAACTGTTGGCAGCGAGCGCCTTGTGGTGGGTGCTCGCGGGCGCGTGTGGCGTGTCGACGTTCTTGTTCTGCATGCTGACCGCGATCGTGCATGGCGTCGCCGTCGAGGTGCCGATCGGATTCGGCACGGTGTTCGCTCGCGCGCTGCGCACATTTCCCGGCGCGTTGGTGGCTGCCGCAATCTACGTGGCGCTGACGACGATTGGCTCGTTGTTCCTGTTCGTGCCCGGTGCGTGGCTGTGGGGCATGTGGCAGTTGTGGCCCGTTGCGCTGGTCGCGGAAGGCGCCGGGCCAACCGCTGCGTTGGGCCGAAGCTGGTTGCTGATGCGCGGCGTCTGGTGGCCGGCCACGACGCTGACCACTGTCGTTACTCTGGTGGCCATCGCGATTCCGCTCGCCTGCAACGGCATGGCAGGCACCGTGGCCGCGCTGGCCGGCATGAGTGTCTTGCAGGCGCAGCATGCCGCGCTGCTGGCGTGGGGCGTTAGCGCGGCGCTCACGGCGCCACTGTTGCCGGCTGCGCTGGTGGCGGTCTACGTGGCGCAATTGCGCGGCAGGGCTGGAGGGGTGTAGAAGAGAGTCCATGAAGCTGCGGATCCGCAACGCGACCGCTGGCAGGGCGTCGATCGCCGGCGTGACCATCGCGGTCATCGCGGCCATGACGGTCATGACGGGATGTGCCATGGCACCGCCGCCGCCCGCCGCGCCGCCACCAATCGTCATTGAGCCGGTGCAGGTGACGACCACGTATATCGCGGCGCGCGTCCCGCGCTCGGCGCGCGGCGAGTTTGCCATTGTCGAGGTCTGCGTCGCGGCCGATGGCGCAGTCGCGGACTTGCGCATCGCGCAATCTTCGGCAGACCAGGCTTTCGATCGCGCCGCGATAGATTGGGCGCGGCAAGTGCGCTATCAGCCGCAACTTGAAAACGGACGCCCGGTTTACGGCTGCGAGCATGTGCGGGTCGAGGTCAATCCGAACCCGACGCCGCGCATCGGCAGGGGTGCCGACAGCGCGTTGGGCTAGCTAAGGCGCCGCGGCCGCGCAAACGACGAAGTCGAGCGGCGCGAGCTGCACGCGGTAACTGCCGGGTGCCGCAGCGTCCGCAGCGCATTTGCCGTACAGCGAACCGAAATGTGCGGAGTCAGCGTTCACCAGAACTGCTGCATCCAGCGCAGTTGTCGAGGTGTTGAAGGCGACGAGGATCTCGCGGCCATTGGCCGGATCGATGCGCGAGACGGCGAACAGGCCCGGTGCGGTACCGGCCGCGCGGACGATTTGCCGCCCGTGCCGCAACGCCGGGTTGTCGAGGCGCAATTTCGCCAGTTGCGCGATCAGCCGATAGAGAGGATGCGACACATTGTAGTTGTCGGTTGCCGTCGTCGCCGACGTGCCGAGCAGGTGCTGGTCGTTGTATGAGGCGACCTGGCTGGCAAACATGTCCTGCCGCGCGTCCTGGTCGCCGCCGTGCCCGATGAAACCCTGCTCATCGCCGCTATAGATGACCGGTACGCCGCGCAACGTCAGCAGCATCGCGTGCGCGAGCCGCGTGCGCTGCAATGTCTCGGCATCAGTGACGCCAGGACGCATGCGTTGCACGAACATCGCAAATCGCCCGTCGTCATGGTTGCTGATAAACGTGGGCAGCTGCAGCGCCGCATCAGCGCCGCCTTCATAGAGCGCATCGCCGGCGAACACCCGCTCCAGTTCGTCCGTGGCCGCATTGCCTGCGACAACGTCGCGCACTGCATTGCGGAACGCAAAATCGAGCACCGCGGGCAGCTTGTCGATGCGCGTGTGCTCGGCCAGCAGCGCGACGTCGGGATCGCCTGTTCCCACTTCACCGAACAGGTGGAAGTTCGGGATGCCACTGGCCGCCGCGTGTTCGCGAATGGCTGGCACGAATCCCTGCCAGAATTCCGGGTTGACGTGCTTGGCCGTGTCGATGCGGAAACCGTCGATGCCGTAGCGGTCGATCCAGTCGTCGTAGATGTCGATGAAGCCCTGCAGCACGCGCGGGTTTTCCGTAAACAGGTCATCGAGTCCACCGAAATCCCCGAGCGTGGAATTCTCGCCCCGGAATGTCGTGTTGCCGCGGTTGTGGTAATAGATCGGATCGTTCAGCCAGGCGGGCACTTTCACATGCTCTTCGCCTGCCGGCACGTACGGCGTGTACGCAAAGTCGGGACGCGTCAACAACGCGAAGTTGGCGGCATTCTGGCTTGCGGCCGCATGCCCGGCAAAACCCGCGTTGATCGCCGCGCCGCCGCTGCCGCCGCGGCGTGTGTACGGATAGTCGGCGAGCGAGCGGTAAGCGCAGTTGTTGTCGGGGCACTCGCGATAGCGGATCACATCCGCGGTGTGATTGACGACGATGTCGAGGTAGAGCTTCATGCCGCGCGCGTGCGTGGCGTCGACCAGTGACTGCATTTCGGTGTCCGTGCCGAAATGCGGATCGACCGCGGAAAAATCAGTGATCCAGTAACCGTGGTAGGCCGCGGTCTCGTGGCCGGGTTCGCCCTGTACCGCCTTGTTCTTGAAGATGGGCGCGAGCCAGATGGTCGTGGCGCCCAGCGACTGGATGTAGCCCAGATGCGCCACAAGGCCCTTGAGATCGCCGCCGTGGTAGAAGCCCTTGTGCGTGGGATCAAACCCGTTGTGCAGGCGATCGCCGCTGAGGCCGCCGTGATCATTCTCCTTTTTGCCGTTGGCAAAGCGGTCGGGCAGCAGGAAATAGATGATTTCGTCCTGCGCGGGGCGCGCGCGGAAATCAGCCGTGGCGCCCGTTTGCGCAGGCGTCTCGAACGACAGTGCGGTGAACATCGCTGCCGCCAGCAGCTGGCACCAGGCTTGCTTCATGTGATGGCCCCCGACGGTGTCAAAACCCCGGCGTCGCCGGCCTAAGAAATGTGACCTGCATCACATCACCAGACAGGCGACCGGGGCGGCACGCATCTTGCTCGATTCACTGCCGACAACATACGAGCTCGTGACCGGGAGAGGATAGTGACTGACCCTGAAGTTCTCAAGCAGGAAGAAATCGACGCGCTGCTGGGCGGCGTGGACAGCGGCGAGATTTCCACTGCCGACCAGCGTGGTCCTGCGGGCACGCCGCGCCGCTATGATTTCAAGAGCGAAGTGCCGATTTCCGGCGGGCGCGTGCCGAAACTGGAAATGGTGAACGAACGCTTCGCGCGTTTGTTTCGCACCAGCCTCGGCGCGATGCTGCGCGACGGGGCGCAAGTGACCGTGATGCCGGTGAGGGTGCAACGGATCGGTGATTTCCTGCGCACGCTGCCGTTGCCGAGCAGCATCAACCTGCTGCGCCTGGCGCCGCTGCGCGGCACTGCCGTGGTCGTGCTGGCGCCGGCGTTGGTATCGGCCGTCGTGGACAAATATTTTGGCGGCAGCGGCCGCGCCGCGAAGATCGAGGGCCGCGAGTTCACCGCCACCGAATCGCGCGTCGTGGATGTCATGCGCAAGAGCCTGCTGTCCGACCTGAAGGAAGCCTGGGCGCCGGTCGTTGCAATGGAGCCTGAGCATTTCGCGACCGAGTCGAATCCGCAGTTCGTCAACCAGATCAGCCCGGCCGAGTTGGTAATTACCGCGCCGTTTCGCATCGAGCTGGAAGGCGAGGGCGGCGAACTGCAGATGCTGTTCCCGCAGGCGATGATCGATCCGTTGCGCGACCGTCTGGATTGTGGCGCGAGCGGCAATGGCGACAAGCCCGACGCGCGCTGGTACGAATCGCTGCGCAGCGAGGTCGAGAAGGCCGAAGTGGGCATCCGCACCGTGCTGGGCAACTCCGAAGTCACGCTGGGAAAATTGCTGGCGCTGCGGCCCGGCGATGTGCTGCCGTTCGATTTCGCAGGGCAGGCGACCGTCTATGCCGAGGGCGTGCCCATATTCAGTGGCGGATTCGGTGGCTCGCGCGGACAGGAAGCAGTCAAGGTCGAGCGCTGCGCGCGGCGCTAGGGCCTGTCCACACCTGGGAGGCGCTACTTCGGCTGCATGCGGATCGCGCCGTCCAGGCGGATCGTCTCACCATTGAGCATGCCGATCTCGAAGATGGCCTGCACCATTTGCGCGAACTCCACGGGGCGTCCGAGCCGCGGCGGAAATGGCACTTGCCGCGCGAGCGAGTCCTGCACCTCCTGCGGCATGAGCGCCATCATCGGCGTGCTGAAGATTCCCGGCGCAATCGTCATGACGCGGATGCCGAAGGCCGCGAATTCACGCGCCAGCGGCAGCGTCATGCCCGCCACGCCGGCTTTGGTCGCGGAGTAGGCGGCCTGGCCGATCTGCCCTTCGAACGCGGCCACTGACGAAGTGTGCACGATGACACCGCGTTCGCCATCGGGGGTCGGCGGGTTGCGCTGCATGATCTCGGCCGCGGCCTTGTCGCACAGGAACGTGCCGATGAGATTGATGTTGATGACCTTGGCGAATTGCTCTCCCGGCATCGGCCCATTGCGGCCGAGCACACGCGCCGAACCGCTGATGCCGGCGCAGTTCACCAGCAGGTTGAGCCCATCCATGTGATTCGCGGCCGCGGCCATGGCGGCGTTGACGGTCGACTCGGACGTTACATCGCATTGCGCGAAAAACGCGCGCTCGCCGAGTTCACGTGCGACGCGCTCACCGCTCTCGGCCTGGACATCGAGCAGCGTGACGGTGGCGCCTTGCGCGATGAAGTGCTCTGCCACGCCGTGGCCGAGACCCGAGGCGCCGCCGGTGATGACGGCGCGAGCTGCGCTGATGTGCATGGATTACCTCAAGCCAGTTCAATTGCCACGGCAGTCGCCTCACCGCCGCCGATGCACAACGCGGCCACGCCGCGCCGGCCACCCCGCTTCTGCAGCGCATGGATCAGCGTCGTGATGATGCGCGCGCCGGTAGCGCCGATCGGATGCCCCAGCGCGCACGCGCCGCCGTTGACGTTCAGCCGCGCGCGATCGATGTTCAGGTCGCGCTGTGCCGCCATTGCGACGACTGCGAAGGCTTCGTTCACTTCGAACAGGTCGACGTCGCTCGCCTGCCAGCCGGCGTCGTGCAACACCTTCCTGATCGCGCCGACCGGAGCAACCGTGAACCACTCCGGCGCCAACGCGCTGCTGGCCCAGGAGACGAGCCGCGCCACCGGCCGGAGGCCGCGTTGCCGCGCGACCGATTCGCGCGCCAGCACCACGGCCGCGGCGCCGTCCGAAATCGATGAAGACGAAGCGGCCGTGACCGTGCCGTTCGCGTCGAACGCCGGTTTCAACGCCGCGATGCGCGAGAGGTCGCACTTGAGCGGCGTTTCATCGCGCGCGACCGTCACTGTTCCCTTGCGGCCCTTGATCTCGACTGGTGCGACCTCGGTGTCGAACTCGCCCGCCTCGAGCGCACGTAACGCGCGGCGCACCGACTCGCTCGCGAACTCGTCCTGCTGCTCGCGCGTGAAGTCGTACTTGCGCGCTGTCGCATCGGCAAAGCAACCCATCAGCTTGCCATCCAATGGACTCTGCAAGCCATCGTAAAACATGTGATCGAGGATCTCGCCGTGGCCCATGCGATAGCCCGTGCGCGCCTTCGGCAGCAGGTATGGCGCGTTGCTCATCGACTCGAGACCGCCGGCCAGCACCAGCGAGGCGCGACCTGCGGCAAGTTGGTCGGCGCCGAGCATGATCGCCTTCATCGCCGAACCGCACATCTTGTTCACCGTGGTGGCAGGCACCTCGGCCGGCACTCCGGCGCCGAGCGCGGCCTGACGCGCGGGTGCCTGGCCCAGGCCGGCCGGCAGCACGCAACCCATGAGCACTTCATCGATGTCCGCGGCGTTGATTCCGGCGGAGCCGATCGCCGCACGCATCGCGAACGAGCCGAGCTGCGGAGCCGTCAACGTCGATAGCGCGCCCTGGAATGCGCCGATCGGCGTGCGGCGGGCGCTGAGGATTACGACCGGATCAGCCATGGCAATGCTCCGTGGGGCTACGCAACGCTTCAGGCAACGCGCGGCCGCAATCCGTTCTCGAACAGCGCGACGAAAGCGGCCGCGATCTGCGCAGCGGACTGCGATTGGTTGTCACGATACCAGTGTGCGATCCAGTTGAGCGCGCCAGCCAGCGCGAAGGCGGTCATCTTCGGGTCGCATTCGCCGATCGAGCCGTCCGCCATGCCTTCGCGCAACAACCGGCGGATGTCCTGGTCAATCTCGGATTTCAGCGCCTTGACGTGCGAACGCATCGTGTCGCTCAAGTCCTGGTCCTCGGCGCGCACCATGCACCAGCCGAATTCGGAGGCGATCGCCTTGGCGTATCCGAGCAGCGCGCCGTGCAGTTGCGTGCGGGCATCCTGGTGGCTGGCGCGCGCATCGCGGAACGCGGCGCGCACCGGCTCGAGTCCGGCGCAGAAGCACTCGAACAGCAGTTGCTCCTTGTTCTCGACATAGTAATAAAGCGTCGGCTTGGTCACTTCCAGCGTCGCCGCGATGTCATCGAGCGAAGTGTTGTGGTAGCCGCGGGCATTGAAGGCGCGGGCCGCCGTGCGGATCACCGCCTCGCGCTTCAGGTCGCGATCGGCGCGTGCCTTGCGCCGGCTTCGCCAGGGGGAGGGCGTGTGCGAGGGTGTGCGCAAGGTCGTGGCCTTGCGGGAGTGGGTACTACCGTGGTTGACGCTCATGGCCGGCACGATCATACTCTCCGGTAACATTTGTTGGAAGCCGCCATGAGCGTGAAACCTTCCGGCCTGGGGCCTGAGCCGTACGATTCGCCGGCGGCTGCCGCGCCGCCGCCGCCGCTGCGCTTTGTCAGCGCCGCATCGCTGTTCGACGGCCACGACGCTGCGATCAACATGATCCGCCGCCTGTTGCAGGCGCACGGCGCCGAAGTCGTGCACCTTGGGCACAACAGGAGCGTCGCCGACATCGTGCGCGCCGCGATCCAGGAAGACGCCGATGCGATTGCCGTCAGCTCCTATCAGGGCGGCCACAACGAATATTTCGCCTACATGGTCGACATGCTGCGCGAGCTGCACGCCGAGCATATCCGCGTCATCGTCGGTGGCGGCGGCACGATCGCGCCCGCTGAGATCGCGGCGCTCGAACGCCACGGCGTGGAGAAGATCTACACGCCCGAGGACGGGCGGCAGTTCGGCCTGAACGGCATGATCGATGATGTATTCGAACGCGTGCGCGCGGCGCGCCGTCCGCCGTATGCGTTCGGACCGTTGAACGCGCGCGATCACGCGCATATCGCCCGCAGCATCACGGCGCTCGAGGGCGGCCACGGCGATGAGCGCGCCGCCGAGCAGATCCGCCAGGCGCTGGCCAGACGTCCGCGTGCCGCGCCGGTAATCGGCATCACCGGCACCGGCGGGGCGGGCAAGAGTTCGCTGACCGATGAATTGTTGCAGCGCTTCGTGCGCGCATTTCCCGACCGGCAGATCGCCGTCGTCGCAATCGATCCAACGCGGCGGCGTTCCGGCGGCGCGCTGCTCGGCGATCGCATTCGCATGAACTCGCTGGCCGCGCCCTCGGTGTTCATGCGCTCGCTGGCGACCCGGCGCGAACACCTGGCGACGTCAGCGGTGCTGCACGATGTCATCGAGCTGTATACACACGCGGGCTTTGACCTGGTGCTGGTCGAGACCGCCGGCATCGGCCAGAGCGATACCGAGATCGCGGATATCGCCGATCTGTCGCTATACGTGATGACCAGCGAGTACGGCGCCGCCAGCCAGCTCGAGAAGATCGACATGCTCGATTTCGCCGACATGGTCGTGCTGAACAAGTTCGAGAAACGTGGCGCCGAAGATGCGCTGCGCGATGTGCGCAAGCAGTGGCGCCGCAATCATCCGGACAGGTTAAAGCTCCCGGATGCCGGGCTGCCCGTGTATCCGACCATTGCCAGCCGCTTCAATGATGCAGGCGTAAACCGATTGTTCGGCGCGTTGCTCAAGGCGTTGGATGAGAAGGCGATCGGGAAACTGGGTTGGAGCGTGCGTGACGGGCAGCCGGTGCACGTGGGCGCGACGGAGTTTCGTTCGCGCGATCCAATCATTCCGGGTGCACGCAGCCGCTACCTGGCGGAAATCGCCGGCGCCGGCCGGCGGAGCCGGGAGCAGCTTGACCACTCTGCCGACAGCGCCAGCCTTTGCCACTCCCTGCATGAGTCTTTGAAGCGCTTGCACGATGCGGCGTTGCCGGCACCGCTCGAGCGCTACGGTGATGCCGATCTCGCCGACGCGGCAGCGGACGCGACGCGGCTCGAAATGCGCCGCGCGTACAACCAGGCGCTCGAGGACATCGGCGCCGAAGGCGTTGGACTGCTGAAGGCCTGGCCGGCGCGCGCGGAAGGCGCGAGCGCGGACCAATTCCACTTCAAGGTGCGCGGCAAATCGCTGAGCGGCGATAACTACACAGAGACGATGAGCCGCAACCGCGTGCCGAAGCTCGCGGTGCCGAAATTCAAGGACTGGGGCGAGCTGCTGCGCTTCCTCGGTAGCGAGAACCTGCCCGGCGCCTATCCATACACGGGCGGCGTGTATCCGTACCGGCGCGAAGCCGAGGATCCCATCCGCATGTTTGCCGGTGAAGGTCCGCCCGAACGCACCAACCGGCGTTTCCACCTGCTGGCGCGTGGGCACGCCGCGACGCGACTGTCGACCGCCTTCGATTCGACCACGCTGTACGGCGAAGATCCGGACACGCGCCCCGATATCTACGGGCGCACAGGCAATTCCGGCGTCTCGGTGGCGACGCTCGATGACATGAAGAAGCTTTATTCAGGCTTCGACCTGTGCAAGCCAACGACATCGGTGTCGATGACGATCAACGGCCCGGCTCCGATCATCCTGGCGATGTTCATGAACACTGCGATCGACCAGCGCGTCGAGCGGTTTCTCAAGGACCACGGTCGCTGGCCGGCCGCCGAGCAGCGTATCGATGAGCTGCGCGCGCCGTTGCGCGCGAACGGCTTGCCGTTGCCGCAATACCAGGGCGAACTGCCCGAAGGACACGACGGCAGCGGACTTGCGCTGCTCGGAGTCAGCGGCGAGCAGCTCGTCGTGCCCGGCGTGCTCACGGCCGACGAATACGCGCAGATTCGCGCGACGGCGCTTTCGCAGGTGCGCGGCACGGTGCAGGCGGACATCCTCAAGGAAGACCAGGCGCAGAACACCTGCATTTTCTCGACTGAATTCGCCATACGCATGATGGGCGACGTGCAGCAGTATTTCATCGACCACAAGATACGCAATTTCTATTCCGTGTCGATTTCCGGTTATCACATCGCCGAAGCCGGCGCGAATCCGATCAGCCAGCTGGCCTTCACGCTGGCCAATGGCTTTACGATCGTCGAGTATTACCTCGCGCGCGGCATGCCCATTGACCGGTTCGCGCCGAATCTGTCGTTCTTCTTCTCGAACGGCATGGACGCGGAATATGCGGTGATCGGCCGCGTCGCGCGCCGCATCTGGGCGCACGCGATGCGCGAGCTCTACCACGGCGATGCACGCAGCCAGATGCTCAAGTACCACATCCAGACTTCCGGACGTTCGCTGCACGCGCAGGAGATCCAGTTCAACGACATTCGCACGACGCTGCAGGCGCTGTATGCGCTGTTCGACAACTGCAACTCGCTCCATACCAACGCCTATGACGAGGCGCTGACCACGCCCACTGAAGAGAGCGTGCGCCGCGCGGTGGCGATCCAGCTGATCATCAACCGCGAGCTCGGCCTGAACATGAACCAGAACCCGTGGGCGGGCTCGTTCCTGATGGAATACCTCACCGACATGGTCGAAGAAGCCGTCTATAAGGAATTTGAAGCGATCTCGGAGCGCGGCGGCGTGTTGGGCGCAATGGAAACGATGTACCAGCGCGGCAAGATCCAGGAGGAGAGCCTCTACTATGAAACGCGCAAGCATGACGGCACGCTGCCGCTGATCGGTGTCAACACCTTCCTTGCGGAGACAGATGCCGCGGCCAGCCACGCCGCGGTCGCGTTGATCCGCTCCACCGAAGCCGAAAAGCAGCATCAGGTCGATGGCGTGCGCGGCTTCCAGGCGCGCAATGCAGAACACGGCGCTGCTGCGCTCGCGCGGCTGCAGCAGTCCGCGGCCGAGGAAGGCAACGTGTTTGCCGAGCTGCTGCAGGCGGTGCGAGTGTGTTCGCTCGGGCAGATTTCACACGCGCTCTACGAGGTGGGCGGCCAGTATCGTCGCGGCGTTTGATGTATCCGCAGCGCATCGTCTGCCTGACCGAGGAGCCGACCGAAGTGCTGTACGCGCTGGGCGAACAGCAGCGCATCGTCGGCATCTCAGGATTTACGGTACGGCCGCGCGCCGCACGGCGCGAGAAACCGCGCGTTTCGGCATTCACCAGCGCCAAGACCGCGAAGATCCTGGAACTGCAGCCGGACCTGGCGATCGGCTTCTCGGATC
>JBOHZW010000099.1:0-2005 GCA_050738715.1 Steroidobacteraceae bacterium
GCTCTATCACGCCCTGCACGGAAAACACGCGCCGCAATCCCTTGAAGGGATCGAGCCGGTTCCACTGCGGCACCAGCGCCTCGGCGCTGAAATTCCAACCGCCGATTGCCAACGGCGCGAGCACTGCCGCCGCGAGCACCAGGCCCATAAGTGGTGCGGCCGCCTGCGCGCCAGACAACGCGGCGGTCCTTAACATGTGCAAAATGCTGTCCGCACCGAGCGATTCTGCGGCGCTGAGTTCCAGGCCGTTGCGCATCATCGAGAGCAGCCGGCCGCCGAGTAATCCGCCGAGGCTATAGAGTCCTAGGCCGCCGGCCAGCGTCACCGCGGCCGCGCCCAGGTCGCGCGAGCGCGGCACCTGCCCGCGCTTGCGTGCATCGTCGAGCCGTTTTTGTGTCGGGCTCTCGGTGCGGTCGAGATTGTCGCTGTCACTCACGGCTGCCGTCCTGCTGCCGTGCTATTGCGGCGCACTCAACGCGCGCATGAAATCGAACGCGTCGCCCAGCAGTGCCGTGAATGCGGTGCCGATCGTCGGCATTGCAAACGTCACGATGGCGAGGCCAAAGATCAGCGTGACGGGCAGGCCGACCGCGAACAGGTTCAACGCCGGCGCAGCGCGGCTCATGACGCCGAAGGCCAGGTTTATGACCAGCAGCGCGGTCATGCCCGGCAGCGCGACACGCAGACCGCCGAGGAACAGCATGCCGCCCCAGTCGGCCAGCGCGCGGGCGCGCATTGCATCGATGCCGCTGGCACCGACGGGTAACCCGCGAAAGCTGTCGGTCAACGTGTTGATCAGCGCGATGTGGCCGTTGAGCGCCAGGAACACCAACGTGCCGAGCACCGCGTAGAGCTGGCCCAGCGCCGGCGTCGTCACGCCGCGCAGCGGGTCGAGGTTGAATGCAAATCCGAGTCCCATGCCGTTGGCCAGCAACTGGCCGCCGAGCGTCAGCGCGTCGAACACGAGTTGCAGCGCAAATCCGAGCGCCGCGCCAATCAACACCTGCTGGATCGTGATGATGACGCCATCCGCAGACAGCAGCGCGATATCCGGTGCTGCGGGCAAGAGCGGTGCGAGCGGCAACGTGACCGCGCCAGCGAGCACGACGCGCACACGCTTGGGCACGTAGCTGGCGCCGAACACCGGCGCCACCATCAGGCAGGCGCCGATGCGCACGAACGGCCAGAACAGCGCGCCGATCCAGTGTTGCAGCTGGCTTGCGTCGATGCTGATCATCGTGTGCGGGTGAAGCGCGCCGGCAGCGGCTGCGTCCAGGGCCTGTTAACACCTGGAACGCCGATGCGGCCGTGCCCCATTTTGCGCAGGGCAAGGCGCGACAACCGAAGTGTGCTTGTTGCGCATGAGGGAGAAGCAACGCCGCCCTGTGCAAAATGGGGCCGGCCCGCCTGTAAAGATACGTTGGCGCTTAATTTATCGCCGGCACAGGCACAAACGGGGGTTGCGCTCAAAATGCTTTCATACGGCGTTGCCCGGCGCTCACGTGGAATGACCACGCAGCGCGCCTCGCGCCTTGTCTGCAAGCATTTTGAGCAGCAACGCATCGACGTTCCAAGTGTTAGCAGGCCCTAACTGACCAGCGAGGGAATGCTTTCGATCAGCGCGCGCGTGTAGCCGATCAGCTCGCGCAGCATCCACGGCCCCGCGACCATCAGCGCCACGGCGATGGCGATCAGCTTGGGGATGAACGACAGCGTCATCTCGTTGATCTGCGTCGCTGCCTGGAAGATGCCGACCAGCAATCCGACCGCCAGCGCCACCAGCAGCAACGGCGCGGCAAGCATCATTGTCATCTCGAGTGCGTGCTGGCCGATCGTCATCACGGTTTCCGGTGTCATGATTGCCCCTGTGTTAGCGATAGAAACTTGCGGCCAGCGAGCCCATGACCAGAGTCCAACCATCGACCAGCACGAACAGCATGATCTTGAATGGCAGCGATATCAGCACCGGCGAGAGCATCATCATGCCCATCGACATCAGCACGCT
>JBOHZW010000100.1:0-8999 GCA_050738715.1 Steroidobacteraceae bacterium
CACGAACTCCATGTGCAGGAAAACGATGCGCTCGTGCGCCACGTGGTTGTGATCGAGGTTGCGCAGGAATGCGGTGGGCACGTAGTGCGGTTCGCTGACCAGGAACACCGCGGTGCCAGGCACCCGAGTCGCAGATGCAAGCAGCTGCGGCAAATCCTTTAGCGGCACCGCCATCGCGCGCAGCGCGGCGCGCAGCAACCGCCGGCCGTGGCGCCAGGTCATGAACACGCCGTACAGGATGGTCGCGAAGAACAGTGGCACCCATGCGCCCTGCGCAAACTTGGCGAGGTTCGCCACGCAGTACAGCAGGTCGATGGCCAACAGCGGACCGAAGCACAGCGCCACTTTCCACGCCGTCCACTTCCAGCGCGACGTGGCCAGCACGATGCCGAGCACCGTTGTCACCGCCATCGTGCCCGAAACCGCTGCACCGTAGGCCGCGCCAAGGGCGTCCGAGGAACCGAAACCGATGACGAAGATGCACACGGCGATGAACACCAGCGTGTTCACGATCGGCACGAAGATATGCCCGTGTTCGTGCGCCGAGGTTTGCAGGATGCGCAGGCGCGGCAGCAGGTCAAGCTGGATCGCCTGGCGTGTCACTGAGAATGCGCCGGTGATGGTGGCCTGCGAGGCGATGATCGCCGCGAGCGTCGCCAGGACGACAAACCACGGCAGCACGCTTGCCGGTACCAGCGCGAACAGCGGCTTGTGCAAGGCTCTGGGGTCGGCCAGCACCAACGCGCCCTGGCCAAAATAGCTCAGCAACAGCGCCGGCCACACGACGGCGAACCAGGCGAGGCGCACCGGGCCCTTTCCGAACGATCCCATGTCGGCATAAAGCGCTTCGCCGCCGGTCACGGTCAGGAATACACAGCCGAGGATCGCCAGCGACACAGCCTGGTGCGAGCGCAGCAGCTGCAGCCCGAATGCGGGATTGAGCGCCGAGAGTACTTCAGGATGGCGCGCCACGGATTCCGCGCCGGTAACGCCAAGCACTACGAACCACAGCACCATGACCGGCCCGAACAGCCGCCCCACATGAGCGGTGCCCCGGCTCTGGATCGCGAACAACAGCACGATGATCAGCAGTGTCACCGGCACCACTGCGTGCGTCAGGCCGGGGCTGAGCAGCTCCAGTCCTTCAACCGCGCCGAGTACGGTAATCGCCGGGGTGATCAACGCATCGCAATAGAACAGCGCAGCGCCCAGCACCGCCAACGCAATGATCGCGCGCCCCCAGCGCGGCGTTTCCTCGAGACGCCGCTGTACGAGCGCGAACAGCGAGAGGATGCCGCCCTCGCCTTCGTTGTCGGCCCGCATGAACAGCAGTACGTACTTGACAGTGACGATCGCCAGCAGGCTCCAGAACATCAGCGAAAGGATGCCCAGCAACGCCTCCGCTTGCGGCGGACCGGCGCCGGTCGCATTGAGGGATTGCTCGAGCGCATACAGCGGACTGGTGCCAATGTCGCCATAGACGACGCCAATCGCGCCGAGCGTGGCGCCGGCGGACAATCGCTTGCGTGTCACGTGTGTGCAGCTCCCGTTGCGGGCGGTCTGATGCGCTCGAGCGTCTGGTAAGTCATTGGCCACGCATGGCGCTCGTCGGCTGCATGCTCGGTGCGCGCAAGCTCGCGCCACTCGGCTTCGTCAAAGGCGGGAAAGTACACGTCGCCGTCCATTTTAACATGCACGCGCGTCAGTTCGAGATGCGTGGCCAACGGCAGCGCCTGCCTGTAGATATCGGCGCCGCCGATCACGCACAGCTCACTCGCCTCGGCGCAGGCCGCGAGCGCCGCGGGCACATCGGTAACGGCCTCGACCGTGGGCGGCAGCAACTGCGGATTGCGCGTGGCCACCAGGTTGCGCCGCCCCGGCAACGCGCGGCCGATCGATGCAAAAGTGCGCCGACCCATCAGCACCGGGCGTCCGATCGTCAGTGACTTGAAGCGCCGCAAATCGTCGGGCAGGTGCCAGGGCAGTTCGCCGCCGCGGCCGATCACGCCGTTGTCGCTGAGCGCCGCGATCAGCGAGACCTTCAAAGCTCGACCTGTGTGGCGAGCACGATCACGCGCTTGTCCGGCATGTGGAAGAATTCAACCGCCTGCGTGCTGCGCCGCTGCATCCACGCAAACGCCCGCCGGCGCATGCCCTCGTAGCCGCCGCGTGGCCGCGGCCTCACCAGGTGCCAGCCGAGGAAAAACGAACAATCCTGGCCGAACAGCTTCAATCCGCGCACGCGGCATTGCTTCAGCGCTGTGCTGACATCGGGCGTCTCCATGAAACCGAAGCGTGCGGTGATCAGGTAAACGTTCTCCTGCAGCGTCTCGATACGCACCCGATCGCCGGGATCCTGGCGCGGCGTGCGCACGACCTCCATGTTCAGGAACACGACGCGTTCATGCACGACGTGGTAGTGCTCGATGCTGCGCAACAGCGCCGTCGGCACGAATCGCGGCTCGCTGACCAGGAAAATGCCCGTGCCGGGCACACGGATCACGGCTTCCAGCAAGCGCGGCAATTCCTTCAGCGGCACCGCCATTGCGTGCAGCGCCGCGTGCATCAATCGCCGTCCGGAACGCCACGTCATGAACACGCCAAACAGCAACGTTGCCAGCAACAGCGGCAACCAGGCGCCTTGCGCGAACTTTGCGAGATTTGCCACGCTGTACATCAGGTCGAACAGCAGCAGCAATCCGCAACCGAGCGCGACGCTGGCGATCGACCATCCCCAGCGCGAGGAGGCCAGCACCATGATCAGGATCGTATCGATGGTCATCGTGCAGGCCACCGCCGCGCCATACGTGCCGCCCAGCGCGTCGGATGAACCGAAGCCGATGACGAACACGCACACGCAGACGAACACCAGCACGTTGACGACCGGCACGAACACCTGGCCGTGCTCGCTGGCGGAGGTCTGCAGGATGCGCAGCCGTGGCAGCAGGTCGAGCTGCACGGCCTGGCGCGTCACGGAGAATGCGCCGGTGATCGTCGCCTGCGAGGCGATGATCGCCGCGGCCGTTGCCAGCAACACCATCCACGGCAGCACCGGCGTCGGCACCAGCGCGAACAGCGGTTTGTGGGCCGCGGCGGGATTGCCCAGCAGCAACGCGCCCTGCCCGAAATAACTCAACAGCAACGACGGCCACACCAGAGCGAACCAGGCGAGCCGTACCGGGCCTTTGCCGAATGATCCCATGTCGGTATACAGCGCTTCGCCGCCGGTGACCGTGAGGAACACGCCGCCAAGGATCGCCAGCGCCACGCCCTGGTGATGTGCGAGCAGCATGACGCCGTACCAGGGATTGACCGCCACAAGCACCTGCGGATTGTGCAGCACCGACACCAGCCCGGTGCCGGCGAGCACGCAGAACCACAGCAGCATCACCGGCGCGAACAACCTTCCGACGCGCTCGGTGCCGCGGTGCTGGATTGCGAACAGCAGCGCGATGATCACCAGTGTCAGCGGCACGACCGCGTGCGCCATGTTCGGATTGAGCAGCTCGAGCCCCTCGACCGCCCCCAGCACGGTGATCGCAGGCGTGATCAGCGCGTCGCAGTAGAATAGCGCCGCGCCCAGCACGGCCAGCGCGATGACGGCCCGGCCCCAGCGTCGCATGTCCTCGAGCCGGCGCTGCACCAGCGCGAACAGCGAGAGGATGCCACCCTCGCCGTCGTTGTCGGCACGCATGATCAGCACGACGTACTTCAGCGTGACCACGACCAGCAGGCTCCAGAACATCAGCGACAGCACGCCGAGCACCGTTGCGGGCGCATGGGCATCGCCGCCGGTCGCCGCCAGCGACTGCTGCAGCGCGTAGAGTGGACTTGTGCCGATGTCCCCGAATACGACACCAACGGCCGCGAACGTCGCCCCGGCCGACAGACGCCTGCGGGTCATCAGCGGCTCTTGCGCTGCCGGGGTTTCGGTCGTTTCGCGGGCCACAGCATCGTGCCGCGACAGGCCGCGCCGCCACAATGGCACGCGAAGATCTCGTCGATGTTGGCGGGATCTTCCTTGTCGCGGGCGATTGAATAGTCGTATTTCAACTCATCGCCGGGCTCGATCGTCTCGATCGCTTCGATGTAGATGCGGCGGTTCCTGGTCACCGATTCGCAATTGGGATCGCAGCCATGGTTGATGAAGCGTGCATCGTTGCCGTTGACGCCGGCATCGATGACGACGCCGCGATCGACCGTGTAGAGGAATGTATGGTTGTCCTCGACGGGCTTGGCTGCATGGCGTCGGTTCGCCTCGCGGTGCGAGATGCGCTCGCCGAGGTATTCGATGATGCGCGTGCCCTTGCGGATGCGGCGCGTCGCGAACACGCCGAGGCCATGCACGCGGGACCGTCGCACTTTATACAGCGGCGAACGCGCGGCGCTCAAACGGCGATCGGCGCCTTGATCGCCGGATGAGATTGGTAGTCCACGAACTCGAAATCCTCGTACCGGTATTCGAACAGGCTGGGCGCACGCCGCAGCGCCAGCCGCGGCAGCGAATACGGCAAACGCGCGAGCTGCAGGTCGGCCTGCTCGAAGTGATTGACGTACAGGTGGCAATCGCCGCCGGTCCAGATGAACTCGCCCGGCTGCAGGTCGGTCTGCTGCGCAATCATGTGCGTCAGCAGCGCATAGGAAGCGATGTTGAACGGCACGCCCAGGAACACATCGGCACTGCGCTGGTAGAGCTGGCAAGACAAGCGCCCCGCGGCAACGAAGAACTGGAATAGCGCGTGGCAGGGCTGCAGCGCCATCGCCTCGAGTTCGCCGACGTTCCACGCGCTGACGATGATGCGGCGCGAATCCGGATTGCTGCGCAGCAGTCGCAGCGCCTCGCTGATCTGGTCGATGTGCCGCCCGTCGGCGGCGCCCCAGCTGCGCCACTGGTGGCCGTAGACGGGACCCAGCTCGCCGCGCTCGTTCGCCCACTCATCCCAGATGCGCACGCCATGTTCATGCAGGTAGCGCGTATTGGTGTCGCCGCTCAGGAACCAGAGCAATTCGTGGATCACCGACGGCAGGTGGATTTTCTTCGTCGTCACCAGCGGAAATCCGGCAGCCAGGTCGAAGCGCATCTGGTAACCGAACAGCGCCCGGGTGCCGGTGCCGGTGCGATCGTTTTTCGCCGCGCCGCGGGTGCGCACTTCGCGCAGCAGGTCGAGGTAAGATTTCACGCCGCCGCCTTGAAATTGCCGGATGGTTGCTGCCAGCGCCGCGCCAGCAGCAGCAGAACGATGCCGACGAGCAGCATCGGCAATGACAGCACCTGGCCCATCGTCAGCCAGCCGCCGGCGAGGTAGCCGAGCTGCACGTCCGGCACGCGCACGAATTCCACCGTGATGCGGGCGAGCGAATAACAAAGCATGAAAAGCGCCGACGGCATGTAGCGCGGCCGCGGCTGGCGCGTGTAAAGCCAAAGGATCGCGAACAGCAGCGCGCCTTCCAGACCCGCTTCGTAGAGCTGTGAGGGATGTCGGGCGATCAAGGGGTCACCGGGCGCCAGACTGACGCGCATGCCCCACCACACATTCGTCGGCGCACCCCATAATTCACTGTTGATGAAATTGCCGATGCGCACCGCAATGATGCCGATGCCGGGGAGCGGCGCCGCGAAATCGAACACGTCCCAGACGCGACGTCCGCGCGTGCGCGCGAATATCGCCACCGCGGTCATGACGCCCAGGAACCCGCCGTGGAAGGACATGCCGCCATCCCACAACTTGATTGGGTACCAGAAATCGGTGCGCCACACCGCCTCCCCGTACACCAGCACATAGCCGACGCGACCGCCGATGATCGTGCCGAGCATCGCAAAAAAAATAAAATCGTCGACATCGCGCACCGTCCACGTCGAACGGGGATCGGCCGCGCGGCGACGCGCCAGGTACCAGGCGGCGCCAAAGGCCACCAGGTACATGATTCCGTACCAGTGAATGTGCACTCTGCCGATCGCCAGCGCGATCGGATTGATATGCGGGTAGGTCAGCATCGAGTCAGCAATTCTACCCTGAAGCGGGCATCCGCACGGCTATGCTCGCGTGACCCGGCAGAAAAAAGCCTTCAGGTAACGCGTTTCCGGAATTGCCGGGTGCACCGGATGGTCGGGCGACTGGCCGCCCGCGGCGAGCACCTGCACGAAGCGGCTGTTGTGGCGCGCTGCCGCCTGGATGAGCCCTGCCAGATCGTCGGTGGCAAGATGGAACGAACACGAGCAGCTCACCAGCAGCGCGTCGCGCTCCAGCAGCCGCATCGCCAACTGGTTGAGCTTGCGATAGGCCGCTTCGCCGCGGCCCTGGTCCTTGCGGCGCTTGATGAACGCCGGCGGATCGAGCACGACGACATCGAAACGCTCGCCCTCGCGTTGCAGCTCATCGAGCACATCGAAGGCATCGCCGCGCCGCGTCTTGACGGCCACTCCGTTGGCGATTGCGTTGCTCTCGGCAACCGCCAGCGCCGCTTCCGATGAGTCGACGCACAGCGCCTCGCGCGCTCCACAGCGCATCGCGGTGATGGCCCAGGCACCGCCGTAGCTGCAGATGTCGAGCACACGTGCGCCGGGCCACATCAGGCGGCGCAGCAGTTCGCGGTTCGAAACCTGGTCGTAGAACCAGCCGGTTTTCTGGGCCGCCGCCATCGGCACGTAGAATTGCAGCACTCCTTCGACGGCCTGCAGCGTGTCGGGCAAGCTGCCGATGCCGGCAATGACCTGCCGCGGCAGTTGTTCCAGCTCGCGCGCGCCGCCGTCGTTCTTCCACACCAGCGCCTGTGGCGCCAGCACTTTCTGTACCGCCGCCTCGATGTCGGCGCGCATGGCTTCCATGCCGGCGGTCGCGATCTGTCCGACGATCACCTCGCCATAGCGGTCGAGCACGAGCCCGGGCAGTCCATCGCCTTCACCGAATACCAGCCGGTAGTACGGCGCCGCGTAGTGCCGCTCGCGCAAGCTGAGCGCAACCTTCAGCCGATGCACGAGCAGCGATCCATCGATCGGATGCACCGGGCTGCGGCTCAGGATGCGCGCACAGATCAGCGCGTGCGGATTCACATAGGCATAACCGATGAATTGGTCACGATAGTCGTGCACGCGCGCATGATCGCCGGGCGCAAAGGCTGTCAACGGCGTGGCCGCGATGTCCACCTCGTTCGAAAACACCCACAGGTGGCCGGCGCGCAGCCGCCGGTCTTCGCCGCGCTTGAGGCGCAGCACCGGCAGCGTGTTGTTCGCGCCGGAGGGCGACAGCTCCGCCTGCGCGGAAGACTCAAGTATCTCGTCGGTCATGGCCAGATAGGCTCTCGCGTATAGTGGCGCGCATTCTACTGAATAGAGCGCGGCAGCGATCATCGGCCATGCACCAGAACAGCCATCGCAACCGGCTTGAGACCGAGACCAGCCCCTACCTGCGCCAGCACGCAGGCAATCCGGTGGATTGGTATCCGTGGGGGGAGGAAGGTTTGGCGCTGGCGCGGCGCGAGCGCCGCCCGATCCTGCTGTCGATCGGCTATGCCGCCTGCCACTGGTGCCACGTCATGGCGCATGAATCCTTCGAGGATCCGGCCATCGCGGCCCTGATGAACGCGCGCTTCGTCAATATCAAGGTCGATCGCGAGGAACGGCCGGATCTCGATCGCATCTACCAGCTCGCGCACCAGTTGATCGCACGTCGCGGCGGCGGCTGGCCGCTGACGATGTTCCTGATGCACGATGACCAGCAGCCGTTCTTCGGCGGCACGTATTTTCCGCCGCAGCGCCGTCACGGCTTGCCGGGGTTTGCAGAACTCCTCGATCACGTCGCCGACTACTATCGCGACAACGCGGGCGAACTGCGCGCCAACGCTCGCGCGCTGACCGATGCACTCGACGGACTGCAGCCACCGCCCGCCGCGGATTCGGAGGCACTCACCGCCGAGCCCCTGCAGCTTTGCAGGCAGCAGCTCGAACGCAGTTTTGATGGCGACTGGGGCGGCTTCGGCGCGGCGCCGAAATTCCCGCATGCGCCGCTGGTGCAACGCGCGTTGCGCGACTGGCACGCCAGCGCCAACCAGGCATCCCCCGATTTGCATGCGCTGTACATGGCGACGCTCACACTGACGCGCATGGCCGAGGGCGGCTTGTTCGACCAGCTCGGCGGTGGCTTCTGTCGCTACAGCGTCGACGGCCGCTGGGAAATTCCGCATTTCGAGAAGATGCTGTACGACAACGCCTTGTTGCTCGGGGCCTATGCCGAAGCAGGCGCGGCAACAGGTGAAGCGCTGTTCGTCGAGGTTGCTCTGCGCACGGCTGCCTGGATGCGCGAGGAGATGCGCGCGCCCGGCGGGGCTTTCTATTCCAGCCTCGATGCCGATGCCGACGGGAGCGAAGGCAGCTTCTACGTGTGGAATGCCGCCGCGGTTCGCCAGGCGCTGCCAGCGGACGAGTACGCGGCGTTCGCGGCTCGCTACGGCCTCGACCTGCCAGCCAATTTTGAAGGGCACTCCCATCACCTGATCGTCGCCACCAGCATCGAGGCAATCGCTGCGACGCTGCACACCTCGAGCGCCGCGGTGGATGCGCTGTTGGATCGGGCCCGCGCCAAACTGCTGGCTGTGCGCGCGTTGCGCGTGCGTCCGGAGCGCGACGAGAAAGTCCTCACCAGCTGGAACGCGCTGGCGATCCACGGCCTCGCGAGCGCGGCGCGCCTGCTTGACCGTGCGGATCTTGCCGCTGACGCCGCCAGCGCCCTCGCCTTCCTGCGCCAACACCATTGGCGCGACGGCCGCTTGTATGCGACCAGCGCGGGCGGCGATGCGCGGCTGAGCGCCTACCTCGATGATCATGTGTTCCTCGCCGCCGCCATCCTCGAGCTGGCGAGCGTTCGCTTCGATGCGGAGGAACTGCAATTCGGTTGCGCGCTGCTCGATGCGGTGCTGGCCGATTTTTCCGATCCCGAGCGCGGCGGATTCTATTTCACGGCCGCCGGCCACGAATCGCTGATCAGCCGGCCCAAGTCGTTTGG
>JBOHZW010000101.1:0-4621 GCA_050738715.1 Steroidobacteraceae bacterium
GGCTTGATCAAGCCCTTCTGTCGCAGCGCGCGCGCGAACGATGGCGGCGCCGCCAGCCCGAACGCCGGAATTGGCCGTGCAGGCTGGAAAACCAGGGGCGGTGTCTCGTGCGGTGTCGGGTCGTGCATGTTCGAATCCATCTTTCCGGGCAATGGCCGGGACAATATTGATCCCATATGCCCGGCGTGGTTCCAACTAAATGTGTCGGCGTGGCACGACATCAACGTTGAAACTGGCGTCAAGAATATCCGCGGCGGATTGCAGTAGCGTGACCGCGGGCTCCTGCACGGCTTCCGCACATCAATCGACGCGGGCTACGACGCGCACGACCGGTTCCAGGTAATTGCTGAACCCCATGCTTTCGTAGAGCTTGCGGGCACCAGTGTTGGCGCTCATGACATGCAGGAAGGGAGTCTCGCCACGCGAGCGCTGCAGTTCCAGCAGCTTCATCATCAGCGCTCGAGCCAGTCCGCGCCCCTGGTATTCCGGATGCGTGCACACGCCGCTGATTTCGCGGAACAAACCCGCCTGCATGCGCTCGCCCGCCATCGCCACGAGCCGATCGCCTTCGAAATATCCGAAATAGTCACCGAGTTCAATCGTGCGCAGCCCGAACGGGCCCGGACGCGTCAACACCGCCAGGTCGAGTGCTTGCTGCGCGTGCCGGGAGCCCAGCCGCACGGCTTCCCGTTCGCTTCGAGACACTGAACCCTGTGCGGCATCAGTGATACACACCATCAGGCACATCGTGGTATCAGCCTCGATCTGCCATCCGCGCGGCACGGCGCCGCTCCACCCGCTGCAATAGAAATGCTCGCCGGCATCGCAGAACGGCTCGAGCGCGGCGAAGTCTGGTTCGCGCGGGTCGGCGAATCCGACGATCGGCGAAAAACCCCTGGCGTAGCGGCGCGCACCGCCCGCACCTGCGGCGAATCGCGCATGGGAGCCTGAAAGGGAACTCCAGACGATGTTGTCGAGCGCGCTTGCCACGCGCGCTAATGTACCGCGGAAGGCAGCTTGCCTATAATTCCGGACCTCAAACCACGCTTTACCCAGTTCACGGGGGACTCCACATGCCGATTAGGGCCCGCTCTTTACTATTGCCGCTCGCGCTTGGCGCATTGCCCGCAATGTCCCTGGCTGGCATGACGCTCGGGGTGGACACCGGTATCAACTGGTCGTTGTCCGCCGCAGACGTCACGGCCGCATGCAAGAGCTCGCTCGCCGAGGCGCGAGAGCACATCCATGCGATCGAAGCCAAGGCTGGCGCGTCCACGACCGTCGCCGACGGGCTTGGCGCCATCGACACTGTGGTAGCCGACCTGACCGAGCGGCTCAGCGCTCCGACAAACCTCTCGGTGCTGGCCGTCGACAAGGATGTGCGCGACGCCGCCACTCAATGCAACAATGACGCCGCCTCGTTCGGCGTCGAACTGGCGGCGGATCCGGCGATCTACAAGATCGCGCAGGCAGCGGCTGCGGGCGCGAAGGATTCGGAAGACCAGCAGCTGGCCAAGATCTACCTCGAGAATGGACGGCGCGCCGGCGCAGGACTCGATGCCGCCACGCGCGCCAAAGTCACGAAGTTGCTCGATGAGCTCAACAACCTGCAGATTGCCTTCGGCCAGGCGCTCGGCGAAGACAAGACGCGCATCGCGTTGAGCGATGCCGAACTCGCTCCCCTCCCGCCAGCACTGGCCGGATCGATCACGCACGATGCCGACGGCGCGCACATCGCGGTCAACGAGAGCAGCGTCGGCCCATTCATGGAGAGTGAAACGTCGGCCACGGCGCGGCAGCGCTTCTCCACGGCCTACCGCCAGCGCGGTGGGATGGCCAACGTGCAGCGGCTCGCCGATGCGGTGGCGATTCGCCAGCAACTCGCGCCGCTGCTCGGATTTCACTCGTGGGCCGCGTACCAGCTCGACGTCAAGATGGCCAAGACGCCGGAGCGCGCGCTCGGCCTGGTTGAAAAAGTCGGTCATTCTTTGCTGCCCAAGGCGCGCGCAGAAATACAGGTGCTCGCGCAGCTCAAGCGCGCGGGCGGCGACGCCACGCCGTTCCACAGCTGGGACTACGGGTTCTATGAACGGCAGCTCGAGAAAACCCGCTATGCCGTCGATGCCGAGCTGGTGCGCCAGTACTTTCCGGTCGACAAAGTACTGCCGGCCGTGCTCGATATTTATTCCAGGCTCCTGGGCGTGAGGTTCGAATCGCTCTCGCCTGCGATGGCCTGGGCGCCCGGCGTGCGCGAGTACGCAATCTACGATGCGGCCGACGGACACGCGATCGGCTGGTTCTTCCTCGACCTGTATCCGCGCGAGGGCAAGTTCGGGCACTTCGCCGCGTTCCCGATGCGCTTGGGCCGCCTCATGCCCGATGGAAGCTATCGCGCGCCGGTGTCTGCGATCATCGGCAACTGGCCGCGTCCCGAGGAAGGCAAGCCGACGCTCCTCAACCACGATGAAGTCGTCGTGTTCTTCCACGAATTCGGCCACGTCATGCACGAGACGCTTTCGCACACGCGCTACGCCACGCTTTACGGCATCGCCGTGCGCGGCGACTTCGGCGAGGCGCCATCGCAGATGCTGGAAAACTGGATGTGGCAACCGGCCGTGCTGAAGCAGATATCGAGCCGCACCGGCAGCGGTGAACCGCTGCCCGACGACCTGATCGCAAAACTGATCGCCGCGCGGCACGTGACCGATGGTGTTACCTGGAGCACGCAGGCTTTCTATTCGGTGTACGACCTGCAGCTGCACAGCCTGCCGGGCAAGGTCGATCCGACCGCGTTGTGGTTCAAGTTGAAGGCGCAGCTCACGCCGTTCCCCGAGATCCCCGGTGCCTATCCCGAGGCCTCTTTTGGTCACCTGATGAGCGGCTACGACGCCGGCTACTACGGCTATCTGTGGTCGAAGGTGTATGCGCAGGACATGTTCAGCGAATTCCAGAAAGCCGGGCTCAACAATCCTGCCGTCGGCACGCGCTACCGGCAGGACATCCTAGTGCCCGGTGGTTCGGAAGAGCCGGATGTGTTGCTGAAGCGGTTCCTCGGACGCGAGGTCAGCTACGATCCTTTCTACGAGGACATCGGCCTGAAGGCACACTGATTCGCCAACGTGCGGCAGGTCACATACCTGCCGCACTCAGAGCGAGACTTGCATCGCAACCCGCGCCGCGCTGCCTTGCCTGGCGTGGTTGCGCGCCGCATTCTGTAACGTGGCGTACATACCCAGCAGCTCAGCGGCGCAAGTGAACAACGAGAGATCCGGTGCACCCCCGGTCTGGATCGACAGGCTCTGCATCGGGCTTGTGATCTACGTGGTCATCTGCTCGGTCTGGATGATCACCGGTCTCGGCGGCGAAAATGTCAGGCATTACGTCGGCCTGCTGGGCGACACGCCGGCGAGCCTCGCCGCATTGATCGTCACCATCACGGCAACGCGCCGCATGGCGATCGGGACGACGCGCACTGCATGGGCCTGCCTGTCGCTGGCGCTCGCAATGTACGTCGGGGGCACGACGATCTGCATCGTGTCCTGGCTCCAGGGGCGCGATCCGTTCCCGGGCTACGCCGATGTGTTTTTCCTGGCGTTCTACCCTGTGTTCATGGCCGCGGTCGGGTTGATGATCCGCGCCGCGGCGGTCAAGATTCGCTGGACGCAGTTCCTGCTTGACGCAACCGTGCTGGTGACTGGCTTCGGCACGTTCTTCTGGTTCCTGATCATCCGGCCGGCATCGAGCAGCGCCGAGATCGATTTCGTCAAGTACACGCTCAGCCTGGTCTACATCGCGCTCAATTGTGTGCTCGTGCTCGGGCTCGGCGTGCTGTTGCTGGCGAGCGCAAGCAATCGAAGCCCGCGCAGCGTGCCGTTGCTGCTCACCCTCGGCTTCACGACGATGCTGCTCGGCGATGTCATGTGGTCGGTCGCCAAGATCACGGGGCACTACCTGTCGGGCGACATCCAGGATGTGCTGTACGTCGCTTGCTACTTGCCGATGGCTGTGGCGGGCCGCGAACAGATGCGCATGCGCGCGCCCGGTACCGGCTCGAGCGTGTCGCATGGATTTGCGCAGGCGTTGCCCTACGCCGCGATGCTGACTGCGCTCGGAGTGCTCGCATCGCTGACGCACGGAGGCTTGCGCAGTCCCGCCACGATCATGACGCTGGTGGTGTTCGCGCTCGCGTTGCTGGTCATGGTTCGCCAGGCGCTCGCGATGCGCGAAGAGGCGCTGACGCGCGAGCGCCGCGCCGCGCGCCTGGTCGAGGAACGCTACGCATCGCTGATCGCCAATGCCTCGGATGTGATCCTGACCGTCGACGCCGATGGCACGCTGATGTTCGCTTCGCCCGCCTGCGAACGCACGCTGGGGTTGCGCCCCGAAGAAGTTGCCGGCAAGAACCTCATCGGCGTCTGGGCAGGAGAAGACGCGGACCGACTGCGCGCATTCCTCGGCGAAGTGGCCGCCACCTCGGGTGAACCGGTCGGGCCGGTCGAAATGCGCATCGAGCGCGGCCGTGAACGCTACGTGCTCGAGATCGTCGGCAGCAACCTGAGCAACGATCCGGCCGTGCAGGGCCTGGCGCTGAACCTGCGCGACATCACCGAGCGCAAGGCGC
>JBOHZW010000102.1:0-5034 GCA_050738715.1 Steroidobacteraceae bacterium
ATCGACGGCTCGCAAGTTGCCGCGGACGATGCGGTCATCGGCCTCACCTCCTCCGGGCCGCACTCCAACGGCTACTCGCTCATCCGCAAGCTGCTCGAAGTTGCCAAGGCCGACGCGGACACGCAGCTCGAAGGACGTCCGCTCATCGAGCAGCTGCTCATCCCGACACGAATTTATGTGCGCTCCCTGCTGGCGCTGATGCGCGCCCTGCCCGTGCATGCCTGTGCGCACATTACCGGCGGGGGGCTCACCGACAACATTCCGCGCATGCTGCCCGACGGGCTCGAGGTGCGCTTGCAGCGCGAGCGCTGGCCGCGTCCTGCCGTATTCGAATGGCTCGCACGCACCGGCGGCATGGATGAGGCAAACATGCATCGCACCTTCAATTGCGGCATCGGCATGGTGGTGATCGTGGCCGCCGACCAGGCCGCCCGGGCGCGACAGTTGCTCGAGCAGAGCGGCGAGCGCGCCACATTGATCGGCCAGGTGCAGCGCGGCGAGCGCGGCGTGGTATTCCAGCCATGAGGCCGGCAGCCACGGCCGCCGCGGCGCTGTGGCTTGGGGCATCAATCGCGCTGGCGGCGCCGGCGCAGTCGGAAGCGCCGCTGCGGCCGTTTCAGGCCTCCTACAGCTGGAGCTGGCACGGCGCCACGGTGGCGGTATCGACGCTGCGGCTGCAGCACGCCGACGACGATAACTGGACCTACAGCTCGAGCAGCAGCCCGCGCGGGCTGGGCTATCTGTACCCGATGCGACCATCGCTGCGCAGCTCGCTGCACATCAGCAGCCAGGGCGTGCAGCCACTGGCGTTCAAGGCCACCGGCAGCGGCTCGGCGCACGACGCCGATGTCAAATTCGACTGGGGAGCGGGCCGCGCCAGCGGCGTGTACGAGGGCACAGCGGTTGATCTGGCGCTGCAGCCGGGGGTGCAGGATGATCTGTCGGTGCAGATCGCGCTGATGGTCGAGCTGCTGCACGGGCGCACGCCCGAGCACCTGGCCATGCTCGATCGCAACAGCATCCGCGACTATCGCTATCAGCGCGAGGGTGCCGAGACCCTTTCGACGCCGTTGGGTCAGATCGACACTATTATCTATAGCAGCCAGCACCCAGGCTCACCGCGCATCACGCGCTTCTGGTGCGCTCCGACGCGCGGCTACATTCCAATGCGGGTGCAACAGAAGCGCCTGGACAGCGTCGAGTGGACCATGGAGATCCTGTCCCTGCAGCGCGATTGAGCGGCGTCAGGCCTTCGGCAGCGTTACTCCGCGCTGACCCTGGTACTTTCCGCCGCGGTCGGCATACGAGGTCTCGCACACCTCATCCGACTCGAAGAACAGCATCTGTGCCACCCCTTCGTTGGCGTAGATCTTGGCCGGCAGCGGCGTGGTGTTGGAGAACTCGAGCGTGATGTGGCCTTCCCATTCGGGTTCGAGTGGCGTGACGTTACAGATGATGCCGCAGCGTGCATACGTCGATTTTCCAAGAACTACGACCAGCACGTTGCGCGGGATACGAAAATATTCCACGGTGCGTGCCAGCGCAAAGGAGTTGGGCGGAATGATGCACACGTCGGCGGCCACATCGACAAAGCTCTTCTCGTCGAACTGCTTGGGATCGACGATGGTCGAGTTGATGTTGGTGAAAATCTTGAACTCGGGCGCGCAGCGCACGTCATAGCCGTAGCTCGAGGTGCCGTACGAGATCAGGCGGCCGGCGGGGCTGGAGCGCACCTGCCCCGGCTCGAACGGCTCGATCAGGCCATGCTGCTGCACCATGCGACGGATCCAGCGATCGGATTTGATGCTCATGTGCGCTCAGGTGTCTTCGACGACGATCTTGGGGAACAGTGTGCTGCGATCACGGCTGCGGCGCGCCAGTGCCGCAGCCGCGTGCCGGCCGGCCTCAAGGTAGGCGCGGGCCCGCTCGCTGTCCGGTTCGGCCACCACGCTGGGACGACCGCCGTCGGTCTCGGCGCGAATGCGACTGTCGAGCGGCAGTTCGCCCAACAGCGCCACGCCGTATTCGGCGGCCATGCGGGCGCCGCCACCGGCACCGAAGATATGGTCCACATGGCCGCACTCGGAGCACACGTGCAGGCTCATGTTCTCGATGATTCCCAGCACCGGTACCGACACCTTCTCGAACATCGCCAGCCCCTTGCGCGCATCGGCCAGCGCGATGTCCTGCGGCGTGGTGACGATGATGGCGCCTGCGACCGGCACGCGCTGCGCCAGCGTCAGCTGGATGTCGCCGGTGCCGGGCGGCATGTCGACCACGAGATAGTCGAGCGCTCCCCAATCCGTATCGCCGAGGAGCTGCGTCAGCGCCTGCGTGACCATGGGACCGCGCCAGACCATCGGCTGGGCTGGATCGATCAGGAATCCGATCGACATCACCACGATGCCGTGCGCCGTCAGCGGCTCGATGTGCTTGCCCTCGCGCGTGGACGGGCGCTTGCCGACCAATCCCATCATGAGCGGCTGGCTTGGACCATAGATGTCGGCGTCGAGGAGCCCGACACGGGCGCCCTGCGCCGCCCAGGCAAGCGCCAGATTGGCGGCGACCGTCGACTTGCCGACGCCCCCCTTGCCCGAGGCGACCGCGACGACGTTGCCGATGCCGGGCAGCGGCTTCAGTGCTTTCTGGACGGCGTGCGGGACGATCTCGGTACGGACACTGACCTCGAGCTGCTGCGGTCCAGCCGCCGCGGCCCACGCATGGAGTTCCCGCACGAGTTTTTCGACATAGTCGGCGGCCGGAAATCCCAGCACGATCTCGACCCGCGCCCGGCCGCCGTCGACAGCGAAGGAGCGCACGGCCTGGGCCTCACCCAGGGTCGTCCCGAGCCAGGGGTCCGGAAAACTGTCAATTCGCCGACGCAGTTCCTCGCCGCCGATGTTGTTTGCAGTGCTCATGGCGCCGTTCGGAAAACCGGATAGGATGGAAAAAAGGCGCGCAATTGTAGCGGAACGGTTCGACGAGGTGCGGCTCGACGTTCGGGAGATGGATGAATGGCCTGTGGCATAATGCACTGCGGACACCGTTGCCAAACATGTCCTTACGCTTGACTCTGTCAGCCCACCTGGACCACGGCCTGGATGCGGGATGAGCTTTTTCAGCACCCTGAAAACCGAGCGCCTGATCGCGGAGATCCGCGAGGCGACCGATCCGCATAGCCCGCAGGCCCAGAAAGCCGTGCAAAAGCTGGCGAGCCTCGGCGCGGCCGCCATCGCGCCAATCATTGAAGCCCTGGGACAGGCCGACAAGCGCGAAACCGTTCCCTATGTCGAAGCTCTTGCGGCCGTCATCGACAACAAGACCTTTCCGCTCCTGATCAAGGGCATGGCGGAAAACAACTCGCGCGCGATCGCCGGCATCGCCTGGGCCCTCTCCAGCAGCAAGAACTATGCGCCGGGACTGCTCCTCGAGGCGCTGACCAACCCGGACGCCTCGAAGCCCGCGATCCTGGAAGTGATCGCGGCCCAGCGCTCGCGCTTCAGCGCGCGCGAGCTCCTGCAGGCCGCCTACAACCAGGAACCGAACGAGAAGGCGGCCCTGTTCCGCGTGGTCGGTGACATGCTCGACGCCAACTCGGTGCCGGATCTGATCAGCCGCATCGACGGCAAAGACGTGCTCGCGCGCGTGCACATCATCACCATGCTGTCGCGCTTCAACCTGCCGCAGGTGAGCGAAGCGATCCAGCGCCAGCTGCGGGACAACAACAAGCTCGTGCGCCAGGCGGCGCTCGCCGCGCTCACCAAGATGGACCAGCCGATTGCCATCGAGCCGGTGGCCAAGCTCCTGCTCGACGGCGAAATCGACATCCAGAACAAGGCGGTCGACGTCCTCATCAAGCAGAAGCATCCGGAGACCGTGAAGTACCTGCTGCCCGCGCTCAAGGACGAGTCCGAATACGCGCGGCGTGCCGCGGTCGAGGTCCTGAACGTGGTGGGCGATGCAAAGTCCGTGAAGAACCTGCTCGACGCGATCAAGGACGACGACTGGTGGGTGCGCAGCCGCGCCGCCGATGCGCTCGGCAAGATCGGCGGCCCCAAGGTTGTCGATGCGGTCCTCGAACTCATCAAGGACGACGACGACGACATCCGCCGCTCGGCCATCGAGATCCTGAACCAGACCAAGGACGAGCGCGCCATCAGCCACCTGATCGAGGCCACGAAGGACAAGGACTGGTGGGTCAGCGAGCGCGCCGTCGATGCGCTCGCCGAGATCGGCAGCAAGCGGGCGCTGCCGCGCCTCGTCGAAATGCTGAGCACGCAGACCCAGGTGCGCTCGCTGCCGACGGTCGTGCGCGCGCTCGGCAAGCTCGGGGACACCAAAATCATCGAGCCCCTGTTCGGGGTCCTGCAGCGGCCGGAAAAGGAGATCAAGCTCGAGGCGATCCAGGCCCTCGCGCGCCTCGCCGACGAGCGGCGCGCGGATGCCGTGCGCAACCAGATTCAGGCCGCCAGCATTGCGAGCGGCGACCAGACGATCGCGAATGCGGCGCTCCGCGCCGTCGAGGAAATCGAGAAGCGCCACTTCACAGGTTCCCCGACCATGGCGCCGACGATGACGAGCAGCAGCGCCCCAGGCGCGACCGCAGGTGGCACGTCCGAACCGCGCCGCCCCGCGCCCAGCGCCGCAGCGCCGCCGCCGCCGACTCCGGCGGAGGCCGCGAAGACCCTGCTCATGGACAACGCGGAAGTCGCCGCGATCGTGAAGCAGCACGAGGCCGCGGCGAAGCTCGACATTGCAACGCTCAAGCCCGGGGACATCCTCGAGGGCCGCTACAAGTTCATCGAGAAGATCGGCCGCGGCGCGTTCGGCACCGTGCTCCTCATGGAGGATACGGTGGTCGATGAGCGCCTGATCCTCAAGTTCCTGAACCCGAACGTGGCGCAGGACGAGGAGATCATGCAGCGCTTCGTGCACGAGCTGCGCTACTCGCGCAAGATCACGCACAAGAACGTCATCCGCATCTACGACTTCCTCTACATCAAGGGCAACTACGCCATTTCGATGGAGTACTTC
>JBOHZW010000103.1:0-2445 GCA_050738715.1 Steroidobacteraceae bacterium
GGTGTGGACTGTACAGCGCGAAAGCCCCCGGTATAATCGCGCGCTCGAAAAATTCCAGCACCCCTGTACTGCCCGCCTGGAGCTAATGAATGGCCAGCAAGAAACCTGCGTCCAAAGTCCGGAAGGCCGCGAAGCCGCCCGCCCGCCCTGCGGCGCGCAAGGCTGCCGCGCACCGGGTTGAAGCCCGCAGGGCGCCCGCCAACGCACAGCGCGCGACGGCGAGCCGCCCCGTGGCACGCGCCGCTGCAGGGACGGGCGCCCGCCCCAACGCCCGTCCGGCCGGTAAAGTGGCCGCCACTCGGCCGACGGCGGGCAAGCCCACCGCGTCGACATCCCGGGCGGAACCGGTCAAGTCTGCAGCCGTCGCTGAACGCCTGACCAAGGCCGGCGCTCCTGCACCGAAAGCCGCTGCAACGTCGAAGGCGAACGCCAGCCCGGGCCGCAATGGTCCCCTGCCGGTCATCACGACGATCCGCACCGGTGTTCGTCCGCTGAACGATGCCGACGAAGTCGATGGCGCCGATCCAGGCAGCCTGCTGGCCGGCCCACGCAACGTCAAACCCTATGTCGCGCGCCGCGGCGAGCAGTACATGGGGAAGCTCCAGCTCGCGCACTTCCACCAGATCCTCAGTAACTGGAAGCACGATTTGATGATGGAAGTCGACCGCACCGTCACGCACATGAAGGACGAAGCGGCAAACTTCCCTGATCCGAACGACCGCGCCACGCAGGAAGAGGAATTCAGCCTCGAGCTGCGCACGCGCGATCGCGAACGGAAGCTGATCCGCAAGATCGACGAAGCGCTGAAGCGCGTCGAAGACGGCAGCTATGGCTACTGCCTTGAAACCGGCGAAGAAATCGGCATCAAGCGCCTGGAAGCGCGCCCGGTCGCCACGTTGAGCCTCGAGGCGCAGGAGCGCCGCGAGCGGCGTGAACGCCAGTACGGAGACCGCGACGACCGTTATCGCTGAGGCTGATCCTGGCGGCGATCGCTGCGATCTTCACGGGGCGGGCCGCTTTGCGCCATCGCCCACCGGTGCGCTGCACTTAGGCTCGCTCGCCACCGCCGCCGCCAGCTTTCTCGACGCCCGTCACCGGCGCAGCCGCTGGTTGCTGCGCATCGAAGACCTCGACACGGCGCGCGTCGTGCCCGGCGCGGCTGATGCGATCCTGCGCACGCTCGAAGCACTCGGGTTCGCGTGGGACGGGCCCGTCACGTTCCAAAGCCAGCGGCTCGAACTGTACCAGCGAGCGATCACGGATCTATCGGCCGCGGGCTTCGCGTATCCGTGTTCCTGCACGCGTCGCGACATCGGCGCCACTGATGACGTGGGCGGATATGCGGGCACCTGCAGGCTCTTGCCAGCGAAACCCGGGCCGACCTCGACGCGCTTTCGCGCAGATCTGCGGCCACGCGCGCCATTCATCGATCGCCTGCAAGGTCTTGTCGACATCGACGCCTCGGCGCTCGGCGATCCGGTCATTCGCCGCCGCGATGGTTTGCACGCCTATCAATTGGCGGTCGTGGTGGACGACGCGGACCAGGGCATCACTGATATCGTGCGCGGGTCCGACCTGCTGCCCAGCACCAGCTGGCAGCGCTCGCTCCAAGCCGCGCTTGGCTTGCCGGAACCGTCCTACACGCACTTACCGCTGGTGTGTGAACCCGACGGCAGCAAGCTGTCGAAATCGGGACGCACGATCGAGTCGCCGCCTGGCGACGCCGACGCGCGGCGCCTGCTCTGGCGCATGCTGTGCCTGTTGCGGCAAGCGCCGCCTCGCGAGCTGGAGCTCGCGTCGGTGCCGGAACTGTGGGATTGGGCTTACCGCAACTGGCGCCTCGGCGCATTGCGCGGTGTGGCAAGCCTGCCGGCCGATTGATAAGGTAGGAACTCTTGCCGGGAGGTGTGCGATGAGCGAGCCGCGCCTGATCAAGAAATATCCGAATCGGCGGCTGTACGACACGGAGCTCAGCCGCTACATCACGATCGAAGACGTGCGCGCGCTGATCAACACGCGCACGCGACCACGAATCATCGAGCAACGCAGTGGCGCCGACATCACGCGCAGCGTGTTGCTGCAGGTCGTCGCCGAGCTCGAGCTCGGCGATTCAGGACGGCTCAGTGAAGATTTCCTGACAGGATTGATTCGCAGCTACGAGCTGACGCCGGCCGCAGCGGCTGCGACCGCGCTGGAGAGTTGCATTACGCGCCAGCTCGAGCCGAGCGGGATACCCTAGTTCTGACCGACGTCGCGCATCGACAGCCGCACGCGCCCCTGCCGATCGACTTCGAGCACTTTCACCTTGATGACATCGCCTTCGCGCAGCTTGTCGGCGACGCGTTCGACGCGCTCCTCGGAAATCTGCGAGATGTGCACCAAGCCGTCGCGGCCCGGCAGTATCGTCACGAATGCGCCGAAGTCCATGAGCTTCGCGACCTTGCC
>JBOHZW010000104.1:0-6422 GCA_050738715.1 Steroidobacteraceae bacterium
GTCCTGATGGACGGCGCGCACACGCTCGAACGCTGCGATGAGGTCACGAGTGCGGTGCTGACCGAAGTGTTCCAGCAGCTCGAGGGTCATCGCATCCACCTCGAAGGCATGATCCTCAAGCCCAACATGGTCATCTCCGGCAAAAAATGCCCGCAACAGGCGAGCGCGGAACAGGTCGCGGCGGCCACCGTGCGTTGCCTGAAGCGCCACGTACCGAGCGCGGTGCCCGGCATCGCATTTCTTTCCGGCGGCCAATCGCCGGCGGATGCAACACTGCACCTTTCGCTGATGAATGCGCAGGGCGACTTGCCCTGGCAGCTAACGTTCAGCTACGGCCGCGCATTGCAGGACGCGGCGCTGTCAGCCTGGGGCGGCAAACCGGCCGCGTTCGCGGCCGGGCAGAAGGCATTTGCAAAGTGGGCGCAACTCAATGGGCTTGCGCGCAGTGGCCGTTACAAGGCAGGGATGGATACGCAGGCCGCCTGATGGGTGCAACCCCAACGGCCGAGGCCGTGGTCGAGGTCGCCGATCTCCATTACGCGATCGGCGGCCGCAGCATATTCGACGGCCTGAACCTGACGGCGCGGCGCGGGCAGATCACGGCGGTGATGGGCCCGAGCGGCACCGGCAAGACCACGCTATTGCGGTTGTTGATGGGCGCGATCCAGCCCGGCGCAGGGCGCCTCACGGTATTCGGCGAAGAAGTTGCTCGTTTGCGGCGCGCGCCGCTGTATGCGCTGCGCCAGCGGATCGGAATGCTGTTCCAGAACGGCGCGCTGCTCAGCGACCTGTCGGTGTTCGAGAACGTCGCATTCCCGCTGCGAGCGCACACGAACCTGCCTGAACCGCTGTTGCGCCGGCTGGTACTCATGAAGTTGCAGGCGGTGGGCCTGCGCGGTGCGGCGGACATGGCGCCTGGCAACTTGTCCGGCGGCATGGCGCGGCGCGTGGCACTGGCACGGGCGATCGTCATGGATCCGGAGTTGCTGATTTACGATGAACCGTTCGTCGGTCTCGACCCGATCTCGCTTGGCGTGATCCTGCGGCTGATCCAGACGTTGAACGCCACGCTCGGCATCACCAGCATCGTCGTCACGCATGATGTCGAGGAGATCAGCCGCATCGCGCACCAGAGTTACCTGCTTGCCGGCGGACGCGCGGCCGCCGCCGGGAGTCCCAAGGAACTGCTCGCAGCGGCGACGCCTGCCGTCAACCAGTTCATGCGCGGCCTGCCTGATGGACCGGTGCCGTTCCATGTGCCGGCGCCCGACTACCACGCACAATTGCTGGACGCCGACGCATGAGCTGGCCCGCCACCACGGCGATCGCGCGCATGGGCCGCGTGGCGCTGTTCCTCGTGCGCGTGCTGGGGCAATGTTTGCCCTCGCTGCGCTATCCGCGGCTGCTGGTCGCGCAGATCTACAACGCCGGCGCTCGCTCGCTGGTCATCGTCATGCTGTGCGGATTATTCGTCGGCATGGTGCTCGGCCTACAGGGCTACGACCTCCTGCAACGCTTCGGCTCCGAATCGGCGCTCGGCGTCGCCGCCGCGTTGGGACTGGTGCGCGAGCTCGGGCCGGTCATCACAGCGCTGCTGTTCGCCGGCCGGGCCGGCACGGCACTGACTTCCGAAATCGGTCTGATGCGCGCCACCGACCAGCTCAGCGCGATGGAAATGATGGCGGTCGATCCGGTACAGCGCGTGGTCGTGCCGCGCTTCCTCGGCGGCATCATTGCGATGCCGTTGCTGACGGCCATTTTCAATGTCATCGGCATCTTCGGGGCGCAACTGATCGGCGTCGGGCTTGTAGGCGTCGAATCGGGCTCGTTCTGGTCGCAGATGCAATCGCAGGTGGAACCGCGCGACATCAATGAAGGTCTGATCAAGAGCCTGTGCTTCGGCGTGGCCTGCAGCCTGATGGCGGTGTACGAGGGCTATCATGCCGAGCCGACGGCCGAAGGCGTCGGCCTGGCGACGACGCGCACCGTGGTGAGTTCCGCGGTCCTGACGCTGCTGCTCGACTACATACTCACGGCGGCGTTCCTGAATAGTTGAGGGAGAATACTGACACCATGGCCAACACCAGTCGCAGTCTCGAAATCGGCACCGGGCTGTTCGTACTGCTCGGTTTTGCAGCGCTCGGGTTCCTGACCACGCAGCTGCCTTCGAGCGGCGTGCGCCTGCACAGCGCCACCGACACCTACCAGGTCAGTGCGCGCTTCGACAATGTCGGCGACCTCAAGGTGGGTGCGCCGGTGACTATGGCCGGCGTGCGCATTGGGCACGTGACCGGCGTGGCGTTCGACCCGAGCGATTTCAAGGGCGTGGTGACCCTTGCAATCGAGAAGCGCTACAACCAGATACCGGATGACAGCGACGCGGCCATTCAGACCTCGGGGCTGCTCGGCGCGAAGTATGTCGGCCTCGGCGCGGGCGGATCGGCAACGTATCTTGCCAATGGCACCCAGATCCAGGTCACGCAGTCGGCGCTGGTGCTCGAGAATCTGGTCAACAAATTATTCGCCGGATTTGCCGGCAAGAAGGAAGGCGGCGATGCGAAGCAGTAACTTTACGAGCCAGGCGCTGCACAGGCAGCTTGTTGCATGGACAGTCGGCGCGCTCTCATTCGCCGGTGCGATCAGTAACGCGAGCGCCGACACGCCGGCGCCCGCTGCAACCACCGCAAGCTCGGCTGCGCCCGCGGCTGCGCCCGCGGCTGCGCCCGCCACGGCCGCATCGAGCGGCGTCGTCGACACCGATCCGGGCATGCTGATCCAGTCCGCCGCGCAGGCGATGCTGCGCGAACTTGACGCGCACCGCGCCGAATACCGCCATGATCCAGCGAAGATCAACGCGATGGTCGATCGCATCCTGCTGCCGCATTTCGACACCGATTATTCCGCGCGGCTGGTGCTCGGCCGCCATTGGAACACGGCGACGCCGCCGCAACGCCAGCGCTTCGTCGATGCGTTCTACCATTCGCTGCTGAACAACTACGGCACCGCACTGCTTGATTTCACCAGCGACCGGCTCAAGGTGCTGCCGTACAAGGGCGATGCCGCGTCCACGAATGCCACGGTGCGCACGCAGGTGCGCAAGAACGATGGAACCGTCGTCGCGGTGAACTACAGCTTGCACCGCACCGCGCGCGGCTGGATGGCCTGGGATGTCGTCATCGAAGGCATCAGCTACGTGAAGAGTTTCCGCGACGACTTCAGCTCCGAGATCGAGGCAAAAGGCGTCGACGCGCTGATCGACCGGCTCGAGGCGCAGCAAAAGGCCGCCACCAAGTGAACGAGGCGGCCACGCTGCGCAGCGCTGGCGAGGGGCGCTTTGCTCTCAACGGTGCGCTGACGCTCTCGACCGTCACGGCGCTGCGCTCGCAGGGCCAGCACGCATTCGCCGCCGTCGCGGGCGATATCGTCGTCGACATGGGAGCTGTCGCGCGGATCGACAGCGGCGGCCTCGCGCTGCTCGTTGACTGGCTCGCCTGGGCGCAGGCGAGCAGCCGAAAATTGAAATTCGCCGCGCTCCCCGAAACGCTGCTGGCGCTGGCGCGCGTCAGTGATGTTGAGGATCTGCTGGCGGGGGCGTAGCAGCCGACGGCCCAGCGGGCGCATTGCCCGGAGTGTCGGCCGGCGTTTCGGCTGGCGCGTCGGCCGGCACATCAGCCGGCAGGTCATCGCCGGCGCCAATATCGGATTCGTCGACGTTGCCATCGCGCACCTGGTATTCGCGCCGCTGCAGCCACGCGTTGCGCACAAAGGCGTAGGGGTCGTAGGCATTGTCGATCACCTTGTCGGTGTCGAGCAGGCCGGCGCGCGCTTCGATCTTGTCCGTCGTCCACAGTCCCCAGCGCAGGTACGGATCATTCAGGTAGTGCCGCGCGTCGCTGTATTCATCGGGAACCCGCGCCGGCGCATCGCGCATCGTCGAAGGGCCCAACAACGGCAACATCAGGTACGGTCCAGCGGGCACGCCCCACTTGCCGAGCGTCTGACCGAAATCCTCGTCATGCTTGCCGAGTCCGGCGTGTGAGGCTGGATCGAAAAAACCCAGGCCGAATATCGTGTTCATCAGCAGCCGTGTCACATCATTGCCGCCATCGCGCAGCTTGCCCTGCAGGAAATCGTTGACGATGACGACGGGGTAGCCCAGGTTCCCGACGAAATTGCTCAAACCCCGGCGGAGCGGGGAGGGCACGACCGCCTTCCATGCGCGCGCCACGGGCCGCAGCACGCCGCGATCGGCGGCCGAATTGAAGCGGTACACGCCGCGGTTGACACGCTCGAACGGATCGCGCGCATCATGCTTGCCGGCAGGCAGCGCCGCGCAGCCGCACAACGAGAGAATCGCGGCAAGTGCCGCGGCCCGGGCCAGTTTTTTCATGCGTGGGATTCTACCAGCGGCTGGGTCAGCATTCAGGCAGGCTCGTAAGCCGACACCCTCATTGCGTGTCAGTGCGCAGCTGTCGGGCCTCGCGCATCCATTCGCGGATCTCGTCGAGACGTGCACGAAAACGCTGCCGCTGCACTGAGGTCAAATTGGGAGAGGCCAAGGCCATTTCCAGCTGCTGGTTGGCGAGCGCCAGGTCGCCGTTGCTGATGTGGTATTCCGACATGTAGTAGGACGCATCGCCGGTGTCGCCGGCGGCGCTGGCCGCGAGCGCCGTCAGCCGGATCTGCTCGGGTGTCGGCTGCGTGTTGTTGAATACATCGAGCAGCAGTTCGTGCGCCTTCTGCGCATGCCCGGTCTGCATCAGCGTGTCCGCATAGCGCACGGCCAGCGGCACGTTGCGCGGAAACAGCGCATTGGCGCGTTCGAACATCGCCAGTGCCGCGGCTGACTGGTGATCGGCCTGCATCGCCTGCCCGAGCGCACCGTACAGTGCAGTGAGCTCGGGGTACTTGCCGACCAGTTCGCGCAGCGTCACGGCAGCAGCGGCCGCCTGGTTGTTGCGGGTCTGCGCGAGCGCCTCGCCATATCGTTCCGGATCGCTCAACGGACGGCGCTCGCGCATTTGCGCGTAGTACACCGTCATGTCCTTGTCGCCCGGGGCGACCAGCACGCGCAGGCGTTCGCGCATCCACAGGAACTGCGCCGATTCGTGCACCGGGTTCTTCACGTACTGCCGCGCGCGCTCGCGCGCCTCGGCGATGCGGTCGCGCGTGACCGGGTGATTGCGCAGCATGTCGAGCGGGCCGGAAATTTCATCGATGCCCTCGCGACGCCCCATCGATTCGAAGAAATCGGCCATCGCCATTGTGTTGAAGCCGGCTCCGGCCAGCAGGCCGATGCCGACGCGATCAGCTTCTTCTTCCTCGCCGCGCGTAAAGTTCATGCTCTGCTGGAGCGCCACGCCCTGGCTCATCGCAATGGCGCCCTCCATCGCCTGGCCGCCGGCGCCGCTGGCCGCGCCGATCAGCACCGCGGCGAGCATCGCGGCGGTCGTGCCGAGCGACATGCGGCTCTGCGCGAGTATCGAGCGCGCGATGTGACGTTGGCGTACATGCGCGGTCTCATGGGCGAGCACGCCAGCGAGGTCGGATTCGCTGTCGGTGAGCAGCATCAATCCCGCATTGACGCAGATGAATCCGCCGTAGGTAGCGAAGGCGTTGATCTCGGTCGAGCGCACGATGAAGTACTGGAAATTCTGGTCGTCATCTCGCGCCTGGGCGGCGAGCCGTGAGCCGAGCTGCTGGATGTAGTCGGTGAGTTCCGGATCATCGAGGATCAGCTCCTGGCCGCGCAGTTCGCGCATCGCCATCAGGCCGATCTGGAACTCGTCCGTCTTGCTGAGGATGGCATTCTCGGGCGAGCCCATGTCCGGCAGCTGGCTTGCCACGGCGCCGGGGTCGCCGGCCGCCGAGGCAGCCGCGGTGCCCAGCAACAGCAGCAGGCCCGCCAGCGCCGCACTCAGCGGGTGTAGCCAGCGAAAGCGCGGCGGTTGGAGGGTTGGCATCAGCGTTTCGACCGGCATCGTGCCGCTGGGTTCCTGGGGTTACAGCTGTTCGGAGGCAAAGTCGGCCAGGCGGGAGCGTTCGCCGCGCACCAGCGTGATGTGCCCCGCGTGCTGCCAGCCACGAAAGCGGTTGACGACGTAGGTCAGGCCGGAAGTGGTCTCGGTCAGGTAGGGCGTGTCGATCTGCGCGATATTGCCAAGCGCCACCAGTTTGCTGCCGGGGCCCGCGCGCGTGATCAGCGCTTTCATCTGCTTCGGGGTGAGATTTTGCGCCTCGTCGACAATGATGTAGCGGTTGAGGAAGGTGCGCCCGCGCATGAAATTCATCGAGCGGATCTTGATGCGGTTGCGTAGCAGGTCGTTCGTCGCGGCCCGGCCCCAGGCGCCGCCTTCCTCGCTTCGCGTCAGCACCTCGAGGTTGTCCATCAGCGCGCCCATCCAGGGCTCCATCTTCTCCTC
>JBOHZW010000105.1:0-16786 GCA_050738715.1 Steroidobacteraceae bacterium
GCCACGAACCGCATGCGTTCGTCCATCTTGGAACACTCCTGCCAAGGCATTTGCGCGCTCCCGCAAATGCCGAAAAGTGTTACCTATGTGCTCGGAATAATCTGTAACCTCGTTGCCCGAATGGGCACATACGGCCATCAATCGCGATCAGACCGAGGCCGATCAGAGCCATGCCCGCAATGGCGGCGGGTTTGATGGCTTCTCCTAGTACCAAACGGCCGAGCAGCAATGCGGTCACAGGCAACAGGAACGTGACCAGCAACAGATTGGTCGCACCGGCGGTCGCCAGAATTCGAAAATAAAGCACGTACGCGAGCACGGTGCAGAGTAAGGAAATTGCAAGCATGGCTCCCCAGGCTGCGGAACTCGGCATTGGTAAAGACCAGAAGCGATCAGCGACCGACGCGATGATCAACATGACCAGCGCAGCGCCCGTAGTCTGGCCCGTTGCCACGTGCAGGGATGGCAGCTCCTTGAATCGGCGCCCATAGATTCCAGCAAACGAGTAGGACAACGCTGCCAGCAGGCAGGCCACCTCGCCAGCCGCATCGTTGGATGCCACGCCGCGCAGCGCATCGGGTCCGATCAGCACTATGACGCCCAACATGCCGAACACGACGCCAACGACGCGCGCCCAGGTCAGTCTTTCGGTCCGGGCCAGGAAATGCGCAACGAGCACGCTGAACACCGGGGTCGTGGCATTCAGTATGGATGCGAGTCCACTCGAGATTCGAGTTTCGCCCCAGGCAATCAGGCTGAAAGGAATGACGTTGTTCAAAACGCCCATCACCAGGAACTCGCGCCAGGGCAACGCTCGAGTCATCGGCGTGCCGCGCAAAATCAGATACAGATTGAAAATGATCGCGGCCAGGCCTACTCGTCCCAGCACCACCGTGAATGGAGGCAGTTCGGCGACCAGCACCTTGTAGAAGAAGAACGAACTGCCCCAAATCACCGAAAGCACGGCCAACAGGGTCCATTCCGCAGCGCCCATCGGCCGGGCTTGCTCAACGGGCATTGCTTTCTCGTTTGGACGTGCGATGTGGCATGCCCTGCACTCTAGAACGCAGGCGCCTTGCGCGCTCCTCGTTTCTTGCGCCGGAATATACTGTGTCAATTATCGTATGACGACAGATCCGGAGAGCCCGCATGACCCGTCTCATTCCCCTGGTTTCCGTACTGTCGTGCCAACTACTGTTGGCAGCAACAACGCTGGCCGCGCGGGCGGCTCCTGCTGCGCAAGAGCGGCTGGCACTGTCGACCTGCAACGCCCAGGCCGGTGCGCCACTTCCGCCCGCTTGCAGCGCCGTGCGCGGCGATCGCGCCGAAGGCTGGCTGGCGCAATCGCGTGCTGAAGTCATGGCGCGCAACGGCGTCGTGAGCACCAGTCATCCGCTCGCAGCGCAGGCGGGATTGCGCATCCTGCAGCAGGGTGGAAATGCGATCGATGCGGCGGTCGCGACGGCCGCGGCACTCAATGTCGTCGAGCCTGAGAGTACGGGCATCGGCGGCGACATGTTCGCGATCGTCTACGTCGCGAAGGAACACAAGCTGATTGGCATCAACGCGAGCGGATGGGCGGCGTCCGGCGTGACGCCCGAACTCCTCAAATCAAAAGGGTTCGATGCGACAACCGGCATGCCGGAGTTCGGCATCCTGACCGCCGACGTGCCGGGCGCGGTCGATGGCTGGGATCAACTGCTGCATCGTGCAGGCACGATGGATTTCAACAAGGTGCTGCAACCGGCGGTCGATCTTGCCACGGACGGTTTTCCCTGGTCCCAGCGCGTCGCCGCGGAGATGGCCGACACCTACACGTACAACACACAGGTGCAGAAGGATCGCGACACGCTCGACACCTATTACGCGAACGGCAAGATGCCGGCGCCCGGTGTGGTGTTCCGCAATCCTGCGCTCGCGCACGCGTTCCAGCTTTTGCAGCAACAAGGCCGCGACGCGTTCTACAGGGGCGACATCGCGCGCGCGATCATCGCCAAGTCAAAGTCGCTCGGCGGCACGATGACCGCGGCGGACCTGGCGGACTTCCACGCCGAGTGGGTCACGCCGCTGACGACAAACTACCACGGCTTCGATGTCTACGAGCTGCCGCCGAACGGGCAGGGCTTCGCAGTGCTCGAAGAGCTGAACATGCTCGAGGCCTGCGTGCCGAAGCTCGGATTCAACCTTGCGCAACTCGGGCCCACATCGCCCGAGTACTGGCATCTGCTCGTCGAGGTCAAGAAGATCGCGTTCGACGACCTGAACCGCTACAACGCCGATCCGCGCTTAGCCGACGTGCCGGTCGCGAAACTGATCTCGAAGGAATACGCCGCATCACAATGCGGCCGCATCGACCCCGCGCATGCCACGGCACCGGCGACGAAGCGCTCGCAGCAGGGTGGCACGGTCTATCTCACGACCGCCGATCGCTGGGGCAACATGGTGTCGATGATCTACAGCGTTTACGACGCGCTGGGTTCAGGCGTGACGGTGCCGGGTTTCGGGTTCGTGCTGCAGGATCGCGGCGCGTTGTTCTCGCTCGACCCGGCCAGCCCGAATTTCATCGCGCCACGCAAGCGACCGTTCCACACGATCATCCCGGCCTTCGTCATGAAGGGCGGCCAGCCCCTGATCGCTTTCGGATTGATGGGCGGGAGCATGCAGGCACAGGGACACATGCAGGTGCTCGTCGACATGATCGACCTGGGCGCCAACCTGCAGGCGGCGAGCGACATGGCGCGCTTCCAGCATGCGCAGGACAGCAACACGCTCGAACTCGAAACGCAGCTCTACAACCTCGTCGGCGCGCAGCTCACGTCGATGGGCCACAAGGTTGTAAAGGGCAACGGCGACTCGATGGGCGGCTACCAGGCGATCCTGTATTCGCCATCGCCCGATTCGTATTACCGGGCAGCCTCGGATCACCGCAAGGACGGCGAGGCGACCGGCTGGTAGTCACCAGACGCGCGCGCGTTTCTCCGGTTCGACGTAGAGCTTGTCGCCCGGCTTGACGTTAAATGCGTCGTACCACTGATCGATATTTCTCACAACGCCGTTCACGCGAAATTTCCGGTACGAGTGCGGATCGCTGGTGGTGAGCTGGCGGATATAGTCATCGCGCCCCTTGCCGCGCCAGTCCTGCGCGTACGAGCGGAAGAAGCGCTGGTCGCCGGTGAGGCCGTCGATGAGCGGCGCCGCCTGGCCATGGAGCGAGGCGTGATACGCATCGAGCGCGATAGCGAGTCCGCCAAGGTCGGCGAGATTTTCGCCCATGGTCAGGTCAGGATTGATGCGCAGTCCTGCCACGGGCTCATAGGTCGCGTATTGCGCGCCGAGCACGTCCGCGCGCTGCTTGAACGCGGCCGCATCGTCCGCGGTCCACCAGTCGCGCAGGGCGCCGCTGGCATCGAGCGTGCGGCCTTCGTCATCGAAGCCGTGTGTCAGTTCGTGGCCGATAGTCGCGCCGACGCTGCCGTAGTTCACTGCCGGATCGGCTGCCGGATCGAACTCCGGCGCCTGCAGGATCGCCGCCGGAAATACGATGTCGCGCAGCGTGCCGTTGTAGGCATCGACGGTCTGCGGCGTCATGAACCAGTCGCTGGTATCGACGGGCCCGTCGCTGCGATTCACATTGAACGCCCAGTCCGCCGCTGCCGCGCGCCGCACGTTGCCGATGATGTCGTCGTCGCGCACCATTACTTTGTCGTAGCTGCGCGGCTTGTCGGGATACCCGACCTTGACGACGTACGTGTCGAGCTTGCGCAGCGCCTCGGCGCGCGTTGCAGTCCCCATCCAGTCCAGGTGCTCGATGCGTGCGCGGTAGGCGGCAATGAGCTCGCTGCACAGCGCGTGGATGGCTTCCTTGGTGGCCGGCGGAAAATACTTCGCAGTGTAGAGTTGGCCCACGGCCCAGTTCAGCGTGCCGAAGCATGCGCCGCCGGCGAGACAGTCGCCGCCGGAAACGGCGCGAATGCCTTCCTTCCAGCGCACCGGGCGCTCCTTGATGCCGAGCAATACCTGGTCGCGGAAATGGAAGCGCGCATCGGCAAAGGGCGCTGTCAGGAACGGTGCCGCGGAATCCAGTAGCGTGTACGCGACCCAGGCGCGGAGCGTATCCAGGTTGGTGTCGGCAAAGACCTGCGCGAGCTTGGGGAACGCGCTCTGCTCCGAAACGATGACGCGTCGTTTGTCACCGAGTCCGGCGCCCGCGAGGAAATCAGACCACGCAAAGCCCGGTGCAAACGCCTGCAGTGCAGCGGGGGTGTACGCGTTGTACATTGCCGGCAGGTTGCGCTGCTGCGCCTTGGTCCAGCTTGCTTCGGCGATGCGCGACTCCAGCGCTTCGATCGCATTGGCCTGCACTTGCGCACCAGGCCATGCGGAAAGCGTCAACAACTTCGCGGCATAGTCGCGGAACTCGCGTTTCTCGCGCGCGAACTGCAGATTCAGGTAGTAGTCGCGATCTGGCAGCGACAGCCCCGACTGCGACAGCGTGACCGCGTAGTGTGCGGTGTCCTTCAAGTCGACATCGATCGAGGTGAAGAAGAAACTCCCGCCGAAATCGCCGATAGAGCGACCCATGATGTTCGCCAGTTGCGCGCGCGTCTTTGCGCCACGCACTTCAGCCAGTTGCTTTTGCAGTGGCCGCAACCCGAGCGCCTCGCGTCGCGGATCATTCATGAACGAGCGGTAGAACGCGCCGACCTTGCCGGCCAGCGTCGTCGGTTCATGACCACCTTGCGCGGCGGCCGCATCGATGATCTCGTGCAACTGCACTTCGGTGACATCGCGCATGCGCTGGGCTTCGGTGATGAACGACCGGTCGACCGGAATCGTGGCTCGCTCCAGCCAGGCGCCGTTGGCGTACTGGAAGAAATCGTCACCGGGCCGAGTCGACGGATCGATCGCCGACATGTCGAGGCCCGCGGGCGGATAAAGCGGCGCGCTGCCGGCAGCCGCGGAAAACAACAGCACCAGGCTGCCAAGCACTACGGAAATGCGAGCGGACATGATGGGTTACTCCGGAATCTGGTGGGATTTCGCTGGCGGGCAATATACTATCGCCGCCGGGATCCGCATGCGCAATCTACGCCAGCTATTCGACAAGAACCGGGCCTGGGCCGATCGTATCCGGGCGCAGGATCCGGAATTCTTCCAGAAGCTGTCGCGCCAGCAATCGCCGGCGTACCTGTGGATCGGCTGCTCCGACAGCCGCGTACCGGCGAATGAAATCGTCGACCTGCTGCCCGGTGAACTGTTCGTCCATCGCAACGTCGCAAACCTGGTCGTGCACACAGACCTGAACTGCCTGTCGGTCATGCAGTTCGCGGTCGACATCCTCAAGGTGCGACACATCATCGTGTGCGGCCACTACGGTTGCAGCGGCGTCCGCGCCGCATTCCGTCGCGAGCGCATCGGGCTTGCCGACAACTGGCTGCGCCACGTGCAGGATGTCAGCCAGAAGCACGAGCAGGCGCTCGCGGCGGCGGTCGATGAAACTACGGCAAACGATCGTCTGTGCGAACTGAATGTCATCGAGCAGGTCGCCAATGTCTGCCAGACGACGATCGTGCGCGACGCGTGGGAGCGTGGCCAGGACTTGACGATCCACGGTTGGGTGTACGGACTCAAGGATGGATTGCTGCGCGACCTGAACACGACGATCGGCGACGCGAAGGAACCCGCGGCGGTCTACCAGGCCGCGATTGCGGCGCTGACCCGCTGAGGTGAGGCGTTGAGCGAGCATTCGCCGCCCACGCCCACGCCCACTGGCACGCCGCTGTGGTTCCTCGGCTTGCTCGCGCTTGCGGCACTGTATGTGTGGTGGAGCAGCACGCCGCTTCCGCTTGTTGTCGCCACCCATTTCGGCGCAGGCGGCCAGGCCAATGGCTACATGACCCACACGACGTACGTGCGCTTCATGCTGGGATTCGTCGTGTTCCTGCCGTGGCTGGTGAACTTCGTGATGGCGCGCGTGCTGGCCTCGCAGCGCGCGACCACCGTCGAATTCCTGCTGCGCCACATGCGCTACTTCGGTTTGATGCTGGTTGCATTCGTGTGCAGCATGCACGCGCTGGTCGTCAAGGCCAACGCAGCCTCGCCGCCGACACTCGACAGCACCCGCTTCAGCGTTGCACTGGGTGCGTACATGCTGGTGGTCGTGTTGTGGATCCTGGCGCTGCGCCGCCGCTTTCGGCGGCCGGCAGACTAGAATTCAGCGGCGATCGCGTAGCGCCCGCCAATCCTCAGGACTTGCGCGCCGGGTCATCCGCGGGCAGCACGTCGATCGCCCATTCCATCCGCTTCCACTTCGGCACCGGCGCATCCTCGCCGGCATGCGGCACGTATTCGGAATGCGCGGTCTCGTGCATCGCATGGATGTAGCGCGGGCAGTTTGGAAACACCTGCTGAACCGCGACGCTGACGACAAACTGCGCGCCGGCATAAGGCGGGTCGACGGTGTTGGCCGCCACGATACGCGCCGTGCCGTGTACGCGCAGCCGCTGCGGACGCGCAAAATCGATGAATAGCATGCCGACCTTTGCAGTGGCCGCGACATTGCCCGTCGAAAGGTACATGCCATTTCCATCGTAATTCGGAAAGACCAGCGTGCCGGCGTCGACGCTGCGCACGAAACCGGCATCGCCTCCTTTGTATGAACAGCTCGGCTGGCCCGCAGCATTGACCGTCGCGAGGAAGAACATGTCGAGACGCGCGATGAACGCGCGGTCGTCCTCGCTGAGGCGCTGATGGCACAGGCGCTGTTCGATGCGGTCGGCGAGACGCTCGGTATCAAAGCGCCGTTGCAATTCCCGATGGTGGTCGTCGAACAAGGCGGACATTTGCAGATCCCCCTTCTGGCTGACAGCGCGGCCGGCGCGATGAGCGCCCGCAGCGACCTCACTTCTTCGGCTTGCGGAACTTCAGCACGAAATTATCGGCCTCGCCGATCGCTACGTAGCGCGCCCGATCCTTGTCGCCCTGCGAGAGTGTCGGCGGCAGCGTCCACACGCCATCGACCCAGTCCTTCGTATCCTTCAGATTCGCGTCGATCTCCGAAGCGCCGACGTATTCGAAGCCCGCCTTGCGCGCGAGCGCGATCGTGTAGTCCTGGCGCAGGTACCCATCCGCGGCTTTTGGATCCTGCGGCTTGTCGGTGCGGCCGCGATGGTCCTCGATGCCGAGGATGCCGCCGGGCTTGAGCGCGTTGAAGCAGCCCTTGAGCACTTCCAGGCCGAAACCGTCGCCGACCCAGTTGTGCAGGTTACGGAATGTGACGACAAGATCGGCGCTGGCTGGCGGCGCGAACATGTAGTGATCCTTGCCGAGCGTCGTTTGCGTGATCGTACCGACGCGTCCCTTCATGCCCGCGACGCGTGCCTGCCAATGTGCGACGCCCGCGTCTTCCTCCTTGTTGCCCGGCACCGGCTGCGCGACATAGTAATGACCATCCTTCGCGAGGTACGGACCGAGGATTTCGGTCCAGTAGCCCGAGCTCGGCCACAGTTCCACGACGGTCATGTTCGGCTTGAGGCCGAAGTAGGTCAGTTCTTCGGCCGGATGCCGCGCGGTATCGCGGGCGACGAACGATGCGGTGCGCTGGGGGCTGGCGACCAGCGCCGCAAGCGCGGGATCAATTGCGGTGGCGGTGGGTTCCGCGGCCGCCGCTGACGTTGCGATGACAATTCCCGCGCACAACGCCATGAATGTCTTACGTGTGGACATGAGTGAATCCTCGAATTGTGGGATCATGCCGCACATTATGGCGGACTGCGCGCAGCGGTGCACAAACGGAATGACATCGCTCCTCGCTATCGTGGCGGGCTTCGCGCTGGCGCCGGGTTCCCGCGTTGCCAACGCCGCCGATTTCAGCGACGACGCGCGGGTCGCGGATTTCAACACTTTCGTGCACGACTTCAGCGACAACTACGCCTGGCCCGACCGCACCGAGAAACCCTGGCTTAACTGGAGCGACCGCTACAAGCTTGCCGTACTCGCCGCGCATTCGCCGGAAAGTTTCGCGGCGGTCATCGAGGCCGCGCTCGATGAGTTGCACGATTTCCACGCCGAGGTTCGCGCGCACAATCCGCATCGCTGGCTGCCAGTGCCGACGTTCGCGGATATCTGGGCTACCGAGGATGCGGCCGGCGCGGCGGTCATTACGGTGCGGCGCGGCAGCGATGCCGAGCGCGCCGGCATCGTGCCGGGTGATCATGTGACGGCGATCGGCGAGCAATCGATTTCCAAGGCGATTGCCACGCGGCTGACTGCAGGCGTCGACAACCGTGACGCGCGCGCGCGCCAATGGGCGCTGCTTTCGCTGCTGGCCGGGAGGGGCGATGAAGAACGCCACCTGACCGTGCAGGATCGCAGTGGCCACGTGCGCACGCTGACATTGCAGCTCGAGCGCCACTTCGATCGGCCGCCCGGTGAGCTGTCGAGCGGCCAGCTTGGGCAAGGCATCGGCTGGATCCGCTTCAACAATTCGATCGGCGACATCAACACCGTTGCCGCGTTCGACCGCGCGCTGGAGCAGCTGCACAACGCGCCAGGTTTGATTCTCGACCTGCGTGACGTGCCCAGTGGCGGCGATAGTTCGGTGGCGCTCGGCATCATGGGCCGGCTCGTGTCGACCTCGCTGCCGTACCAGCACCACCGTATTCCGAACTATGGCCGCGCCGACATCGAACGCAACTGGTTCGAATACGTGACGCCGCGCGGTCCGTTCTGCTACGAGGCGCCGGTCGTCGTGCTGGTCGATCACTGGACCGGCAGCATGGGCGAGGGCATGGCGATCGGTCTTGATGCGATGAAGCGCGCGCGCGTGGTCGGCACGTCGATGGCGCACCTGGCCGGCGCCGTCAGCGATTTCACGCTGCCGCGCACCGGCATCGACGTTGCCTTCGCGACCGAGCAGCTCTATCACGTGGACGGCACCCCACGTCAGGATTGGCTGCCGCCAATCATCGTGCCCGATACGGACGTGGGCCCGGCGGGTGCCATCGCGAAAGATCCGATCATGGACTACGGCGTCGCGGAGCTGCGGCGGCTGATCGAACGGACCCAAACGAAATGAACATGGACGAAAACCGCGCCGCGCAAGTGCGCACGTACCTCGGCACCTTGCAGGATGAGCTGTGCGGTGCGTTCGAGGCCGCCGACGGCACGCGGGAATTCCTGCGCGACGCGTGGCAACGCGCGGGCAGCGCCGATGTGCTCGCCGGAGACGGGGTGACCGCCGTGCTCGAAGAGGGCGCGTTGTTCGAACGCGGCGGCGTGGCACTGTCGGATGTGCGCGGTACGAAGCTGCCGCCGGCGGCGACAGCGCGCAACCCGCAGCTCGCGGGACGCGCGTTTCGCGCGATGGGCGTGTCGGTGGTCATGCATCCGCGTAACCCGCAGGTGCCGACCAGCCACATGAACGTGCGCTACTTCAGCGCCGGCGACGTCTGGTGGTTCGGCGGCGGTTTCGATCTGACGCCGTACCTGCCCTACGAAGAAGACGCGGCGAACTGGCATCGCGCCGCCGCCGCAGCCTGCGCGCCGTTCCATGCCTCGCTCTACTCACGCCTGCGCCAGGCATGCGACGAATACTTCTACCTGCAGCATCGCTCCGAGGCGCGCGGCGTCGGCGGCATTTTCTACGACGACTTGAACGAAGAGACGCCGGATTTCGGCATGGCGTGGCAGAAATGCTTCGAATTCATGCGCGCAGTCGGTGCGGCGTATCTTGCCGCGTATGGCGACATCGTCCAGTTGCGCCGCAAGCTGCCGCATGGCGAGCGCGAGCGGCGCTACCAGCTGTATCGGCGCGGGCGCTACGCGGAGTTCAATCTATTGCTCGATCGCGGCACGTTGTTCGGCCTGCAATCCGGCGGACGGACCGACGCGATCCTGATGTCGATGCCGCCGGCGGCACAGTGGGCGTATCGTTCGCCCGACGCCGAACTCGATGCCCGGCTGCTGCCGTTGCTGACGACGCGGCGAGGCCACGACTGGCTCGGAATGCAGAGGTACCAGCTATGAACAACTGGGTCACGATCGCCGCAGCGCTCGCGCTATCCACCATGCTGCCCGCCGCGCCCGCCGCGGCCGCGCCGCTCACTACCGCGGCGCCGTCGATCCTGGCGCAGGTGCATGCGGGCGATTTCGTGCTGCATGACTTCCATTTCGCGAGCGGCGAAACGCTGCCTGAACTGCGCATGCACTATTCGACGCTCGGCGCGCCGCAGCGCGACGCACAGGGCCACGTCACCAACGCCGTGATGATCCTGCACGGCACCGGGGGCGATGGTCGGCAATTCCTGCGTCCGCAATTCGCCGATGTGCTGTTCGCTCCGGGCGGGCTGCTCGATCCGGCACGCTACTACATCATCCTGCCGGACAACATCGGGCACGGACACTCCTCGAAGCCGAGCGATGGCGCGCACGCGCACTTTCCGCACTACGCATACGCCGACATGGTCGAGTCGCAGTTCCGGTTGTTGACCGAGGGACTCGGCGTCGATCACCTGCGCCTCGTGCTCGGCACGTCGATGGGATGCATGCATGCGTTCATGTGGGGCGAGCTGCATGCCGATCGCGTCGACGCGTTGATGCCGCTCGCCTGCCTGCCCATGCAGATCGCGGGGCGCAATCGCATGTGGAGGCACCTCGTCATCGAAGCGATCAACACCGATCCGGCCTGGCAGGGCGGCGATTACAGCAGCGAGCCCGCGCTCGGATTGCGCAACGCCGCCGGCATCCTGCTGATCGCGGGCACTGCGCCGGCGCAGTTGCAGCGCCAATATGCGACGCGCGATGCAGCCGACCAATACACGGACGAATCGCTGGCACGCGTGCTCGACGGGCTCGATGCGAACGACCTGATGTACCAGGTCGCGGCATCGCGCGATTACGATCCGGAAGCGCATCTCGGCGACATTCACGCGCCGTTGATGTGGGTGAACTCGGCCGATGATTTCATCAATCCGCCGGAGCTCGGCATCGCCGAGCGCGAAGTGAAGAAGATTCCGCGCGGGAAATTCGTGCTGCTGCCGGTCAGCGAGAACACACACGGCCATGGCACGCACACGTGGGCGGCCGCGTGGCAGCAGTATCTGCGCAAGCTCCTCGCGGAGTCGGCGCCGCGCCGTTAGCGCGCGTTCACTGCGATCGCAAATTCTCCGGCGGCGCGAACGCCAGCACGTTGCCGGTGTAGGTTTCGATCACTTCGCTGATGGGCGTTCCGTCGGGGAGCGATAGTACCGCGCGATGCTCGAGCACGCGGTCGGGCACGACCAGGCGCGCCGCGGGCGGCGGCCTTGAGTTCGCGCTCATCTCCCATCCGGGCGCAAGCGGCTGCCACAGTAGCTTTGCGCTGAGCGTGTGGCGCTGGAAATGCAGTTCCTGCACGACCGCCCCAAACGGCGCGTCAGTCGAGTCGAGCTGCTGGTTCATAGCCGTAGTCAGCCGCGCCGGCACATACCAGTTGTCCGCCTCCGACAGCACCAGCGATCCGCATAGCAGGCGTACATGGCGATAGCGCACTTCAGCGTCGGATGCGACGCGCAGGTCGCGCAGCCGCTCCTCGCTCGCAGTTGCCTGCTTGTCGTGCACGCGCTGCACGACGATGTGCGGATCTGCGGCCAGCTCGTGTTCACGGCACCATTCGCCGAGGATCTGCGTCGCGCTGTCGTGGCCGAGCAGGTTCGCATTCAGCGTCTGCAGCAGCGCGAGCGCTTCGACGCGCGCGATGAAGGTATCCGGCCACGCGTTTGCGCTGTCGTTGTGCATGTCACCTGCAATGCTCACGCCGCTGATGCCGAACAAAAGACCCGGCAACGTCGAGAGTAGGGCGCGCATCGCTTTCATCGCGCATATCTTAAAAAAAAGCCCCGCAGAGCGGGGCTTCCAACGTTTCAGAATCGATCTGGTCTGTCGCGGGCGGACAGCTATTTATCCGGACCGGCAAGCCTGGCAAAAAATGCCGCCCCCAAAACTGCGGGGCGCGGCGCGTCAGTTCGCGCCTGGTCGTGCCCGGCGACCGAAAACGTCGGTCGCCTCATCCGTGTCCACCCGGACAGCCCGATTTCTGCAAATTCGAGGCTGTTCCTTTTCCGCATCGTTATCGGTCACGATGCGGGGTGACTTAAGCATAGGATTTTCACTTGCAAAAATCCATAGCAAATCATCGCTTTGTGGAGCTTATTATGTCGCCTTTCGACGACGGTCTTACAAGGCGGCCGTAAAGGTTGTGGCCTGAATCACACGACCGGCGCCGGCAAGAGCCCACGCAGCCGGGTGAACGCCGCGGCTTCGATCTGCCGGATTCGCTCTGCCGACACGCCAAATTCGTCCGCCAGTTCGTGCAACGTGGCCTTCGGGCTGGCGAGCCAGCGCCGCTGCACGATCACGCGGCTGCGCGCATCCAGGTTTTTCAGGCCCGCGGCGAGCTGCGACGACGTGTCCTGATCCCAGTCCTCGTTCTCGGCCAGCTGGGCGGGGTCTGACTCCGGGGCGCTCAGATACGCGGCGGGGCCGTAGTTTTCCTCTTCCTCGCCAGCGGCCGGCAGCGGATCGAAGCTCATGTCGTGCGCCGACAGGCGCTGCTCCATCTCGGAGACTTCCGCAGCGGGCACGCCCAGGTCGGCGGCCACGGTCCGCGTTTCCTCGGCGCTCAGCCAGCTCAGGTTCGTTTTCAGGCGGCGCAGGTTGAAGAACAGCTTGCGCTGCGCCTTGGTCGTCGCGATGCGCACCAACCGCCAGTTGCGCAACACGTATTCGTGGATCTCGGCGCGAATCCAATGCACGGCGAAGGACACGAGCCGCACGCCCACGGCCGGGTCAAAGCGCTTCACGGCCTTCATGAGGCCGACATTGCCTTCCTGCACCAGGTCACTGACCGGTAGCCCATAGCCGCCATAGCCGCGCGCAATGTGCACGACGAAGCGCAGGTGCGAAAGCACGAGTGTTCGCGCCGCCTCGAGGTCATTTTCATCCCGGAAGCGATGCGCGAGCCGCTGCTCTTCTTCGCGCGAGAGCACCGGCACCCGGCTGACGCGGTCGACATAGGCATCAAAGCTGCCCAGCGGTCCGGCCACGTTCAGGTCGGTCGGAAGGGTCATCAATGCGGTTTGGCTCATCGAGAGATCACCTCACTGTCAGGCGCTGATTCTAGCACTCATCTAATGAGAGTGCTAACGCCAGCCAGGAGTTCCATGGCCGTTAAAAGCCAATGGAGTCAGGGTGTTAGCCAGCCCCCGGCTCGATCCGGGCCAGGTGCCTCGCGGCTGCCAGCCAGGCGCCAATCCAGCCCAGCAAAGCCCCCCCGCCGAGCAGGATTTCGAGGTCGCGAAACTGAGGGCCAGCCAGCATGAAACTGCTGCCGTAGGTCTGGGCCAGCCGCGCGATCGCCGGATTGACTAGGGCGAGGGCGATGAGCACCACCAGCCATGCGGTCAGGCCACCTAACACCCCATACAGCGTGCCGGTGTACAGGAATGGGCGGCGCACGAAACCGTTCGTGCCGCCGACGAGCTTGGTCACCTCGATTTCCGCGCGCCGATTCTGGATCTCGAGGCGAATCGTGTTGCCGACGACGGCGACGACGCCGATTGCCAGCAATGCCGCCGCGACCAGCAGCGCCTGCTGCAGCAGCGCGAGCATCGCGTTGAAGCGCGTGACCCATTCGCCGTCGAGTTGCACGGCGTCGGACTCCGGCCACGAAGCCAGGTATTGGCGGAGCGTTTCCATCGAGGCCGGATTGGCGCGCGCGGGACGCGGCGTCACCACCAGCACATGCGGCAGCGGATTGTCCTCGAGCGCATCGAGCGCGTCGCCGAATCCGGATTGTGCGCGGAATTGCGCCAACGCCTGCGTCGCGGTGATCAGCTCGACGCTCTCGATGGCAGGACGAGCGCGCGCCGTGCGCGCCAACTCGTGCGCGCGCGCTTCCGAAACATTGTTTTTCAGGTACACCGAGATCGACACCGCGCCGCTGAAATCATGCGTCGCTTCGCGCGCGCCGCGCACCAGGACGTCGAGCCCCAGCGGCAACGCGAGCGCGAGGCCCATCACGACGACGGTGAATGTCGTTGCAATCGGCGCACGCGCCAGATGGCCGGCTGACGACAGCAGCGCCTGCGCGTGGCGGGCGAAATATCCGCTGGGCCCGATCATCGGCGCGCCGTGATGATCGGCAACGTGCCGTCGGAATCGGCGCCGGCGAGGTGGCCATTGTCGATGACGATCGAACGGAGGCCCGATTCGCGCACGAGCTGCAGGTCATGCGTCGCGACCAGCACCGTGACGCCGACTTCGTTGAGCCGTCGGAACAGCGCCATGACTTCGCTGGCAAGCTGCGGATCGAGATTTCCGGTCGGCTCATCGGCGATCAGGATCGGCGGGCGGCTGACGATCGCGCGCGCGATGCCCACGCGCTGTTGCTCGCCGACGGACAATTCCGCCGGCAGCACACGCTCACTGCCGCGCAGCCCCACCTGGTCGAGCGCGGCGCGCACGCGCTTGTCGATTTCCTTAAGCGAGCTGTCGGAGACGATCAGCGGCAATGCGACGTTGTCGAACACCGGACGATCGACGAGCAAGCGATGATCCTGGAACACGACGCCGATGCGCCGACGAAAAGCCGGCACGCGCCGGGCCGGCAATTTGCCGGTATTCTCACCCGCGACCGTGACGCGGCCGCGCGTTGGCCGCTCGAGCAAGGCGATCAGCTTCAGCACCGTGCTCTTGCCGGCGCCGGAACGCCCCGTCAGGAACGCCATTTCGCCGGGCGCGAGATGCAGGTTGATGTTGCTCAGCGCTTCGCGTCCGTTGTGATAGCGCTTGGCGACAGCCTCGAAGGTGATCATGCGCGCGCTCCGTCGACCAGCGCCGCGGCAAACGCGGTCGCGTCGAACGATCCGAAATCTTCGCTCTGTTCGCCGAGCCCGATAAAGCGGATCGGAATCCCAAGCTTGCGCGCGATCGCCACGACGATGCCGCCGCGCGCGGTGCCGTCGAGCTTGGTGATGACCAGCCCCGTGACGCCGATCGCGGCGTGGAATTGCTCCGCCTGCGCCAGCGCGTTCTGACCCTGGTTCGCATCGAGCACCAGCAGCACCTCGTGCGGCGCGGTGGCATCGACACGAGCGATGACGCGTTTGATTTTCTTGAGTTCTTCCATCAGGTGCGATTGGCTGTGCAGGCGCCCGGCGGTATCGGCGAGCAGCACGTCGACGCTGCGCGCGCGCGCCGATTGCAGCGCATCGAACACGACAGCACCCGGATCGGCGCCGGCAGCCTGCGCCACCAGCAGCGATTCGCTGCGCTCCGCCCACACACCGAGCTGCTCGATCGCCGCGGCGCGGAACGTGTCGCCCGCGGCGAGCATGACCTTCAGGCCCTGGGAATGCAGTTGCGTCGCCAGCTTGCCGATGCTGGTTGTCTTGCCCGAGCCGTTGACGCCGACGATCAACACGACGAATGGTTTCGAGTCACGATCGATTTGCAACGGCTGCTCGCAGGGTTTCAACACCGCGGCGAGATGCGCGCGCAATGCCGCCAGCAGCGCGTCCGCGTCGGTGAGCTCGTGTCGGTCAGTGCGCTTGCGCAGGTCCTCGAGAATCTCCTGCGTCGCGGTGACGCCGACATCCGCGCCGATCAGGCGCATCTCCAGTTCCTCGAGCAGTTCGGCGTCGATTCTGCGTCCCTGCAGCAAGTCGCGGACATCGCGCCCGAGCGCACCGCTCCCGCGATTGAGGCGCGCGCGCAGCCGGTTGAAGAATCCTTGTGGTGCATCGGGCATGGGTGGATTCTCTCATATGCGGTAGGCTTCGCCGCCATGGACAGGACGACGCACGCGCGCGGCGCGCAGGCGCGACGGCTGCGCATCATCGCCGGGCAATGGCGCGGCCGGCGCTGGCAGTTCCCGGTGGGCGAGATTCGCCCGACCGGCGATCGCGTGCGCGAGACATTGTTCAACTGGCTGCAAGGCAAAGTCAGCGGCAGACGCTGCCTCGACCTTTACGCGGGCTCGGGCGCGCTGGGGTTGGAAGCGCTGTCGCGCGGCGCTGCGCATTGCGTTTTCGTCGACCAGGATGCGCAGGTCATCGGCAGGCTCGGCGATGTGCTGCGCGAATGGGGCTCCGGATCGGAGCAGGTCGAACTCGCGCGCAGCAGCGCCGCGCAGTATCTCGCGCGCGCGGCTCAACCGTTCGGGCTGGTGTTCCTCGACCCGCCGTTTTCGGGCGATGAACTGGCGCGAAGCATCGCGCGGCTCGAATCCGCTGGATGGCTCTCGCGTGACGCGTTGATCTATGTCGAACATCCGCGCGACGCACCGCTGGCCTCGCTGCCGGCATCATGGCAGGCGCTGCGTTCCGGTACGGCCGGCGCGGTCGGGTATGATCTGTACCAGCGCAGTCAAGTGTCTACAGGCCCTGAGGAGTGATCGTGTCCCCCAATCGCAAGGCTGTCTATCCCGGAACCTTCGATCCGATCACGCGCGGCCATGAAGACCTCGTGCGCCGCGCCGCCGGCATCTTCGACAGCGTGCTGGTCGCGATCGCAGCGAACCCGGGCAAAGCGCCGCTGTTCGATGTCGAGGAACGCGTGTCGCTGGCGCGCGGCGTGCTCGCCGACATCGCCAACGTGCAGGTCGTCGGCTACACGGGCCTGACGGTGGAGTTCGCGCGCGCGCAGGGCATCGGCGTCATCGTTCGCGGCTTGCGCGCGGTGTCGGATTTCGAATTCGAATTCCAGCTTGCCAACATGGGGCGCCACATCGCGCCTGGTGTGGAAACGC
>JBOHZW010000106.1:0-5568 GCA_050738715.1 Steroidobacteraceae bacterium
CTCCGAGGCCGGCTCGGAGCTGGTGCGGATGACCGTCAACACCGATGAAGCCGCCGCCGCCGTCGCGCCGATCCGCGACGCGCTCGCAGCGAGCGGCTGCCAGGTGCCGCTGATCGGCGATTTCCACTACAACGGGCATAAGCTGCTGCGCGAGCATCCGGAGTGTGCCGAGGCATTGTCGAAGTACCGCATCAATCCGGGCAATGTCGGCCGCGGGTCAAAACGCGATACGCAGTTCGCCGAACTCATCGAACTCGCCTGTCGGCACGGCAAACCGGTGCGCATCGGCGTCAACTGGGGGAGCCTCGACCAGGAGCTGCTGGCGCGGTTGATGGACGCGAACAGCACGCTGCCGGAGCCGCAATCGGCGCAGCTCGTCATGCGCGAGGCGCTGGTGCGATCGTGCATCGACAGCACGGCACGCGCGATCGAGGTCGGACTCGGCGCTGATCGCATCGTGCTGTCCGCGAAGGTTTCAACCGTGCAGGACCTGATCGCCGTCTACGCCGAACTCGCCACGCGCACCCGCCAGCCACTGCACCTCGGCCTCACTGAGGCGGGAATGGGCTCGAAGGGCATCGTCGCATCGAGCGCGGCGCTCGGCGTGTTGCTGCAACAGGGCATTGGCGACACGATCCGCATATCACTGACGCCTGAACCGGACGGTGATCGCCGCCGTGAAGTGATCGTCGCGCAGGAACTGCTGCAGACAATGGGCCTGCGCAGTTTCGCGCCGCTGGTGACCGCCTGCCCGGGATGCGGGCGCACGACCAGCACGTATTTCCAGTCGCTGGCGCAGAGCATCCAGCAGCACCTGCGCGAGCGCATGCCGGAATGGCGCCGCATGCACGTGGGCGTCGAGAACCTCGCGGTCGCCGTCATGGGCTGCGTCGTCAACGGTCCGGGCGAAAGCAAGTACGCGAACATCGGCATCAGCCTGCCGGGAACCGGCGAACGTCCGGTCGCGCCGGTGTACGAGGACGGCGTAAAGACGGTGACGCTGAAGGGCGACCACATCGCCGAGGAATTCCAGCAACTGGTCGAGCAGTACGTGAGCCGCAGCTATCCGCGCCGCGTCGTATCGTGAAATCAACCGGAGACAGGCCATGTCCGATCTGACTACAAAGCGCTGCAAGCCCTGCGAGGGAGGCACGAAACCATTGACCCAGGCCGAAGCGGAAGCCCAATGCGCGAGGCTCGCAGCGGGCTGGCAACTCAGCAACGATGGCAAGAACCTGCTGCGCGAATTCCGCTTCGTCGATTTCTACCGCACGATGAGTTTCGTCAACGCGATCGCGCACATCGCGAACATGGACGATCATCACCCGGACCTGGAAGTCGGCTACAACTACTGCCGCGTGCGCTACAGCACGCACTCGATCGGTGGCCTGTCTGATAACGACTTTATCTGCGCGGCGAAGATCGACCAGGTCGCGGCGTTCTAGTTGCTCAGCAACCAGATCGCGCGCCGCCATGCGCCGGGGTCGGTGACCGCTACGAAAGCCAGTCCGGCGAGCGCGCCGCTGAAATGCGCGTCGTGGTTGACACGCCCGATATTGCGTTTCGCCGCATACCAGCTGTAGGCGAGGTAGCCGACCGCAAACAACGGCGCCGGCACGGGAATCGGCAGGAACATGATGTAGAGCGAACCGGTCGGGTAATAGACGACCGACGCGAACAGCACGGCAAGAATCGCGCCCGAGGCGCCGAGCGTCGCATAGTTCGGGTCGCGGCGGTGGCTAAGCCAGGTGCCGCCATTGGCCACCAGCAGGCCGAAGACATACAACACGAGGAAGCGCGCCGATCCCATCGCTCGCTCCACCGCGGCGCCGAAAGACCAGAGCGTGAAGGCGTTGAAAAACAGGTGTCCGTAGTCCGCGTGCACGAATGCGCTGGTGACCACCGTTTCGTACTGGCGACGTGGCAGAAACCAGTACGGACGGAACAGGCACCGTTCCCGCAGTTGCGGCGAAACGCTGAGCGCTGCCACGCTGACGGCTCCGATCGCGATCAACAGCATCGTTGTGATTGACATTCTCAGAACCAGCCGTAATTGAAGCTGATGCTGATGCGCTCGCCGCTGCTGCGCGTTGATGGCACTTCATGGCGCAACCAGCTCTCGAACAGCACCAGCCGTCCGGCTCGCGCCGGCAGCGTCTGCCAGGCGCGGTTCGCCGCGCGCGCCTGGGCCTTGCGGGGCGGCGCGGCCATGAATCTCTCGAGGCGGGGATCTTCGAACTTGATGCCGGCACAACCGGACGGCGTGCTCACGTAGTACGTGCCGCTGACCGTCGACAGCGGATGCAGATGCGGGCTGTGCGTGCCCTGCCGGCGCATGACATTCACCCAGCAATCGGTCATCGCGAGCGCTCGCCCGCGCAGGTCGAAATCGAGCGCGCGCGCAAACTCGCGCACATGCCGGTCGAGGTGCCGCGCCAGGTTCGCAAAGGTCGGCGAGACCTGGTGCATGCGGCTGCGCGAGTTGTACGAGGTATAGCCGCCGGTGTAGTGCTCCGCCGACCACGCGCGGCCCGCCCGATCCTCGAGACGCAACTGAGCGCACTCGCGCAACAGGCGGCGATTCAGCGCCGCGACCCTGCCGCCGAGCGGCGCGGTGTAGACGTGAGTCGGAAACAGCGTTTGCAGCGGCATGCGCGCAGCATAACCCGGCGCTCGACCTATTGTGACTACGTGCCTGCGGCGGCCCCTGACGCGCGCCGCCCGCCAGAGAGCTGTTCGAACACCTTTTTCCGGTGATAGTCGAGGTACGCGCATTGCCCAGGATGAAAGGCGCCGACATTGCGCGGCAGCACCACGCCCCAGGACGGCAGCACCGCGGGATTCAGGTGCCGCGCGACTTTGAGGTCACCGTCATCGTCGAAGGAAATCAGGCCGCGCTCGAACAGCTGATCGAAATGCGGTGAGAGCAGCAATCCGTTGCAGCCGTCAAGCTTTTCGCTGTCGTTGCAATCGCGCCAGGGCTTGATGTGCCGCGCGCGCAGGTGCCGCCGGTCGAGCAGTCCCGACAGGCGGCACGATTGTTCGTAGCGCTCGACGTTGTCGCGGAAGATGCCGAGGCCGCGGCGTGCAGCGAGCAACCGCTTCCGAAGCGTGACGTCGAGGCCGAGCCGCGCACGCAGCGCATGTTCGGCGACGTCGTCGGCACGCTCGGCGCTGCGCAAGGTCGGCGCCATCAGCAATAGTTCCTGCTCCTGTCCCCCGAGCAACTCGCGCAGCAGCGCAGCCACGCGTTCGTCGATGCGCGCGAGGCTCACCGTGGGGTTCGCATCTCCCGATGGACGGAGCGGCGAATGACGCGCCGGCAACAATCCCTTGAATGCGGCGACGTGGTCCTTGACGCGCAGCGGTTGCAACAGTTCCTCGAAGTGCACCGGCAGGCGCCAGCCCGGTGCGCCGCGGCGCGCGTTGCGGCCAGAACCCGAGCTCGACTTGCCTGCGGGAAAGGCTGCGCCAGCCGCGAGCCCAAGCATGGTGATGCGGCCGCCGTTGTGCACGTACACGATCTCGCCGGGCTGTGCCGCTTCGAGCGCCGGCTGGTCGGACCACAGGTAGCCGGCGTCGAGTTCGTGACGCCTCGTCTGCGAAATGTTGACCCACCAGGCCACACACACTCCTTCAAGCTGCGAGGCCGCCAAGGGCCCGCCTGATACAGTAGATTATCGTCCTGCCGCAATGGCTGCCGGGGGATGCATGTCTCAGTCCAGACGCTCGTTTGCCAGTGACAATGTCGCACCGGCCGCGCCGGAAGTCATGGCCGCCCTGGGCCGCGTCAACCAGGGCACGGTGCACTCCTACGGTGACGACCCGGAAACTCGACGGCTCAACGTGCTGGCGCGCGAAGTCTTCGAAACTGAACTGGCCATCTTCCCGGTCGCCACCGGCACCGCCGCCAACGCGCTGGCGCTGGCAGTGCTCGCGCCGCCCTATGGTGGCGTGTATTGCCACGAGGCCGCCCACATAAACACCGATGAATGCGGTGCGCCGGAATTCTACACCTGCGGCGCGAAGCTCCTGTCGCTCGCCTCACCCGATGGCAAGCTTGGTCCGGCGGCCCTCGATGCGCCCATCGCGCATGCACGCGAGATGGGCGTGCACCATGTTTCGCCCGCCGCCATCAGCCTTTCGCAGGCCACCGAATGGGGCACCGTGTACAAGTGCGCTGAACTGCGCGCGCTGGCCGATGCCGCGCACAAATATGGCTTGCGCGTGCACATGGATGGCGCGCGCTTCGCAAACGCTGTTGCACACCTCGAATGCACGCCCGCGGAAGCGAGCTGGAAGAATGGCGTGGATGTGCTGACGTTCGGCGCCACCAAGAATGGCGCACTCGCGGCCGAGGCCGTCATATTCTTCGATGCTGGCCTGGCGCGCGATTTCGAGCTGCGCCGCAAGCGCGCCGGCCACCTGTGGTCGAAACTCCGCTACATGAGCGCGCAGCTGTGCGCGTGTCTCGAGAATGAATTGTGGCTGCGCCATGGACGCCAGGCCAACGCAATGGCGACACGGTTGGCTGCAGGACTCAAGCAACGCGGCATCGAACTCGTGCAGGCCGTCGAGGCGAACGAGGTGTTCGCGTTGCTGGGCGTAAAATTGATCGCGTCGCTGCGCGCGCAGGGCTTCGAGTTCTACGAATGGCCGGCACGGCGCGCCGACCAGCAGCCGGTCGTGCGCCTCGTCACCGCCTATGACATGACGAGCGCCGATGTCGACGCGTTGCTGGCCGCGATATAGGCCTTTTTCCCCGCTAGGCGCGGCTCACGCCGGCCGTCTGCGTGTCATCATCATCGCTCGCGGTGCCCTTCAGGTTCATGGTCAGCGTCGCGGTCACCAGTAGCAGCGCCAGGCCTGCGACGAACAGCAACAACGCGAAGCGGTGCGAGCGCGCGCCATGAGCGGGCGCGACGGCCTCTGCGCCGATGAGTGCAAGGATCAGCGATAGCAATGAGATCGCGACCGCCGCGGCGAACATCCACATCGCTGCATCGGTGATCGGCGCGTCGATGTACGAAAAGTAGGCGAAGCTGCCACCGATCACGACCAGGTTCCAGTTCACCAGCGTGTGCGCGGCCTGGCGACGCGGGTTGCATTCAACTGCCGTGGATTGCTCGTTCATCGGTCCGCCGCCCAGCGTTCCATCAGGCGCTTCACGACCGCGAGCAGGATGGGTCCGATGAAGATGCCTGCGACGCCAAAGGCGAGCAGCCCGCCGATCACGCCACCAAGTACCAGCAGGAACGGCATTTTCGCGCCCCGCTGTATCAACCACGGCCGCAGGAACGCATCGCCACCAGCGATCAGCACGGTCCACAGTGTCAGCACAACCGCCGCCGTGAGCCGATGCTGGAAGAAAGCCAGCCACAGAACCGCAGGCACCAGCACCGGTGTCGGCCCAATCTGCATGACGCAGAGCATGAAGATCACCGAGGTCAGGATGCCCGCGGCAGGAATGCCCGCGGCCCAAAGCCCCAGGCCGCTGAGCACCGCTTGCACGAGCGCTGTCAGCACGACGCCAGCCGCAATGGCGCGCATCGCCTGCCCGGCCAGCAC
>JBOHZW010000107.1:0-2643 GCA_050738715.1 Steroidobacteraceae bacterium
GCCGTACACCATGAGCGCGTAGTGCGTGTAGCGCACCACACCAGCCAACTCGAGCTCCATGATGCGATTGAGTGTGGCCAGTACTTTCTTCTTGTCCATGACGCCCTCCTGGTTGCGTAGTTCGACAGCCTACCGGGTATCCTAGAACAATTGATCGACTTGTACCGTCCAGGAGGTCGCGTTGATGAAGCCCACACGTTTCAATCGTCGCGAGGCCATGCTGGGTGCGGCGGCGCTGGCGATTTCCGCGCGATCGATCAATGTCCGGGCCAATGTGCCCGAGCGGCTGCCCGCCGCGGCGCGCGCGTTGCCCTTGTCGTCGGTGCGGCTGCGTCCTTCCGACTATGCCACCGCAGTCGAAACCAATCGCGTGTACCTGCGGCGGCTGGAACCCGATCGTTTGCTGCACAACTTCCGCCAGTACGCGGGCCTGTCGCCCAAAGCCCCTGCGTATGGCGGCTGGGAAGGCGACACCATTGCCGGGCATACCACCGGCCACTATCTCTCGGCGCTGGCGCTGTGCTTCCAGCAGAGCGGAGATGAACAACTGCGCACCCGCGCTCGTTACATCGTGGACGAACTCTCGCAAGTGCAAACACGCCGGGGCACGGGCTACCTCGGCGCACTGGGGCGCAAGCGCAAGGACGGGACGGTTGTCGACGGCGAGGAAATATTCGCCGAGATCTCGGCGGGCGACATTCGCGCGAGCGGTTTCGATCTGAACGGCGCCTGGTCGCCGCTGTACACCATCCATAAGCTACTGGCCGGGTTGCTGGACGCGCACGGGACCTTTCTAGACGCCACTGCACTGCGCATCGCATCCGGTTTGGCTGCGTACATTGAGCGCGTATTCGCGCCGCTAACACCGGCGCAGGTCCAGCAGGTACTCGTATGCGAATACGGGGGATTGAACGAGAGTTACGCCGAGCTCTACGCGCGAACCGGCGAGCGGCGGTGGCTGAAAATGGCCGAGTTGCTGCGAGACGAGCGCGTGATCGCACCGCTGGAACGACGCGAGGACCTGCTTGCCAATCTTCACGCCAACACGCAGGTGCCGAAGATGATCGGCCTCGCGCGCCTGCACGAGCTGACTGGCAGCGCCAGCGCCGGCACCGCCGCCGCGTATTTCTGGGAGACCGTGACCCGGCATCACTCCTACGTAATCGGCGGAAACTCCGACCGCGAATACTTTTCCGCGCCCGACAGCCTGGCGGCAAGCATCACCGAGCAGACCTGCGAGCACTGCAACACCTACAACATGCTCAAGCTCACCCGCATGCTGTGGTCGTGGCAGCCGGACGGCGCGCTGTTCGATTTCTACGAGCGCGCGCACCTGAATCACGTGATGGCGGCCCACGATCCGGTCAGCGGACGCTTCACCTACATGACTCCGTTGATGAGCGGCGCGGCGCGCGAATTCTCGGGCAAGGCGGACGACGACTTCTGGTGCTGTGTCGGCACCGGAATGGAGAGCCATTCGAAGCACGGCGATTCGATTTTCTGGGAAGGACGCGACGGCACGTTCTACGTCAATCTGTACATAGCGGCGCACGCGGATTGGGCATTGCATCGGGCGCGCCTCACACTCGACACGCGCTATCCATTCGAAGCGGAATCGCGCCTGCACTTCGAGCGCGTCGCGGCGGCGCGCTTCCCCGTGGCGCTGCGCGTCCCGGCGTGGGCCGGCGGGCGCGCGATCATCAAACTCAACGGGCAACCCGTATCAGCGCGATTCCGCAGCGGCTACGCCATCGTAGAGCGGGCATGGCGCAGCGGCGATATGCTGGCCATCACGCTGCCCCTCGAGCTGCGGCTGGAGTCCACGCCCGGCGACGCGCAGACCGTGGCGGTGCTGCAGGGACCGCTGGTACTCGCCGCTGACCTAGGCAGCGCCGCCGAGCCCTGGTCGGGCGCCGATCCGGCACTGGTGGGCGAATCGCCATTGGCGAAATTTTCTGCCACCGATCCGGCACAGGGCCGCTACCAGACCCGCGGCGCTGTGCAACCATCTGACCAGGATTTTGCTCCGTTCTATCGTCAATACCAGCGCCGGAGCGCGGTTTATTTTCGCCGATATTCCGAGTCTGACTGGTCGCTGCAGGCAGCGACCTGGCAGGCGGAACAATCGAGGCAGCAGGAATTGCATGCGCACGCGGTCGACGTCATCGCGCTAGGCGAAGAGCAGGCCGAACGCGACCATCAGCTCTCCAGCGCAATCTCGTATCCCGTCGTCTATCGCGGACGCCATGGGCGCGATGCCCGTGCCGGCGGCTACATCGAGTTCACGCTCAACGTGCAACCTGGACCGTTGCAGCTGCGGGCCACCTATTGGGGCGGCGAACGCGCGCGCGATTTTGACCTGCGCGTTGATGGGAAGACGATAGCGAGTCAGCACCTGGACAACGATCACCCCGGCCAGTTCTTCGACGCCGTGTACCCCGTGGAAGAAACGCTGACGAATGCGCGCACCACGATTCGGGTGCGCATCGAACCGCATGCAGGCAACACCGCCGGCCCGGTATTCGGCGTTGCGCTGGTTCGGCCTAAAACGTCATGACGAAATCCGGGCGCTTGCCAGGGTGAACACGCTGCGGAACGTCTAGTGCCTTGACTTACTGTGTCGTACACAGTACAGTACGCCAC
>JBOHZW010000108.1:0-2497 GCA_050738715.1 Steroidobacteraceae bacterium
GGCGATACCGTGAGCTTGTGACTCAGTGACCGGATGAGGCTGCTGATTGCTGCAGCATCTCTCGCGGAGGCCGGACGTAGCTTCATGGGGTCTAACGAATGGAAGGGACTTCCCCGTCCCGAGCTAGCCGCATAGCGGCGAGCGGCAACAGAGTGCCAAGATGGGAAGTGCGAAGTCTCATCAACTCACTCGGAAGGGGAAGTCATGGCCATTGTCTACGTTGGAATCGATCTCGCCAAGAATGTGTTTGCAGTGCACGGCGTCGATGAGGCCGGGCGCGTCGATCTGCGGCGCCCGAGCGTGGCTCGCGCCAAGCTGCACGCCGTCGTCGCCGCGCTACCGCCGTGTACCGTGGCGATGGAAGCCTGCAGCGGTGCGCACCATTGGGCGCGCCTGTTCGCCCAGTCCGGTCACACCGTCAAACTGATGGCGCCCAAGCTGGTGGCACCGTATCGCATGAGCGGCAAGCGCGGCAAGAACGACGCGGCCGATGCCGCGGCGATCTGCGAAGCCGTGCAGCGGCCGAACATGCGCTTCGTTGCGGTCAAGAGCGCCGATCAGCAGTCCCGGCTCATGGTGCACCGGGCGCGCCAGGGGTTCGTCACCGAGCGCACGGGCACGATCAACCGCCTCCGCGGTCTGCTGGCCGAATTCGGTGTCGTGCTGCCCCAGAAGGCCGAGGTCGTTCGACGCGAGGCCGCTCATCACCTGGATGATCTGCCCGGCTACGGCAAGACCGTCATCGAGGATCTGCTCGCCGAGGTCGGCCACCTGGACGAGCGCGTCAGACAGTACGACGTGCATGTCAAGGCGATGGCCAAGGACAGCATGCCCGCGCAGCAGCTCATGCAGATCCTCGGCATCGGCGAGATCACCGCCACGGCGATCGTCGCCACGGTCGGCAACGCGCACGAGTTCAAGAGCGCGCGCCAGTTCGCGGCCTGGCTCGGCCTGGTGCCAGGCCAGTACAGCTCAGGGGGTAAGACTCGGCTGGGGCGCATCACCAAGGCCGGCGACAGCTATCTGCGCGGCCTGCTCGTGATGGGTGCGCGTGCCGTGCTCAACGCGGCGGGCAGCAAGAGCGACAGCATCAGTCGCTGGGCAGTCAACGTGGCGCTGCGCCGCGGCTACTGGAAGGCGGTCGTGGCCGTGGCCGCCAAGAACGCCCGCAGGGCCTGGGCCGCGCTCACCCGGGGCGAAGCGTTCAGGCTGCCCGCCTGAAGGAGTTGGAGATGAACCCGCTGCGCGCGCCCCGAAGTCGCCTGATTCCTCGCTCGGCGCAGTCCCCGCACTGAGCCGAATTGATCTGCCGCCGCGTGATGACCTGAAGCGTTGATGTGCAAAGGTTGGACCTGCGCGGGGAGTGACCGATCATGTCTGGGGCGCCTGTGCTGGAGAGCCAAGCTCTCGGCAATGCCCGACTAACGAATGGGTCCCCCGCGTGCGTCTTGCATCAGGGAACGAGCAGCGATGAACGTTCTGCCCGATATCCGTTTGTAGTTTCTTCAGTCCGCATCCTTTGCCGTGGATCGGCGCCACCGGGTTCACCACAGCGGCTCATCGTCCAAACTCGCATCGAGTATCGCTTCGCGATCACTCAATGCATGAAATCGCTTGACGTATGGGGAAGCCCTTGTAGTTTGACATGAGGGGCGCGCGACGGCGCCGCTGAAGCAGCCGAAGCGCTTGAACGAACCCCGCCGTTGCGCGTCCCCTCGATGGGAATGCGAAGGGACTTCCCACCTTCGGGCAACGGCGTCGAAGCGCCAAGATTGGTGGTGTGTGAAGTCATCAATCTGCAGCCATTGAAGGGGGAAGTCCGTGGACAAGGTTATCCGAGAAGGAGCGGTACGGGTAGGGGTCGATCTGGCCAAGCGAGTTGTCCAGGTGCACGCTGTCGAGGCGGCTGGCCGCGTGCTGACCAGCCGGGCGCTGGCGCGCGGCAAGTTCATCGAGTGGTGCGCCCGTCTGCCGGCCGGCTGCGTCGTCGCCATGGAGGCGAGCTCGAGCGCGCACCACTGGGCTCGCAAGCTCGTGGCATTGGGATTGGACGCCCGGATCATCTCCGCGCAGCTGGTCGAGCCCTACCGCATGGAGGGCGCCAGCGGCAAGAACGACGCTAACGATGCGGCGGCGATCTGCGAGGCGGCTTCGCGGCCGAAGATGCGCTTCATCCCCATCAAGTCGATCGACCAGCAGAGCATGCTGTGCGTGCACCGGCTGCGCGAGGGGCTCAAAGAGGACCGCACCGCGTGCATCAACCGTATCCGCGGTCTCTTGGCCGAGTTCGGGCTCGTGTTCGCGAAGAGCCCGCGCGAGCTGCAAGCCGTCCTCAGCGAGGTGCTCGAGGACGCGGCCAACGAGCTCGGCACGCTCGCCCGATTGACGCTCGGGCGCACTTGCAGTGGCGCGAACTCGATGAGCACCTCGCCTGGTGCAACGAGCGCATCGATGCGCACGGGCGAGACAACCCCGAGGTCAGGCAGGCCGCCACGCT
>JBOHZW010000109.1:0-2273 GCA_050738715.1 Steroidobacteraceae bacterium
CCCCAGCGCGGCCCGCGGCGCGATACGCGCGCGCCAGGTCGACGCGCGCGTTGGCGAAACTCGGGGCGGCGCGCAGCACGGCTTCGAGAATCGCGACGCTATCGGCGGGCCTGCCCAGATCGAGCAGCGCGATGCCGAGCAGCCATTGGCAATTCAGATCGGCAGGAGCTTCCGCACTCAGCGCGCGCAGTGCCTGCTCGGCAGTGCGCGCTCGTCCGGTTCGCAACGCCGCGTCGGCAGCACGCAGGCGCTCATCGAAGCCCGGTCGCGGCATGGGCGCACTCATGAGGCGCTATTGTAGTCAGCTCCGCAGGCGCAGTCCGCGCGGATCGTACGGCGGTTCGCGCAGCAAGCGCGCAGCGCGCGGCTCGCCGACGACATCGACGTGGAGCGCCGCGGACGCTTGCCCGGCGAGCGCGGCGTCGATGTAGGCGAGCGCGAGCGACTGGCGCACGTGGTGGCCGTAGGCGCCCGAGGTTACGAACCCGACCGGTTTGCCATCGAGCGACACCGGCTCGTACCCGGTCACATCCGCATCGCTGCTGTCAATCGCCAGCAGCACGAGTCGCTGCGCCGGGCCGCGCTGTCGCTCCTCCAACACCGCCGCGCGGCCGATGAAATCGCCCTTGTCGAATGCGATGAATCGATCGAGCCCCGACATCGCCGGCGTATACGACTGCGCGAATTCCAGCGACCACACGCCATAGCCCTTTTCGAGCCGCAGGCTGTCTTGCGCGCGCATGCCGATCGGCTTCATGCCAAAGTCCGCGCCGGCCTTGAGCAACGCCTGCCACAGCGCGCGCTGCGCCGATGCCGGCACGTTGATTTCGTAGCCGAGTTCGCCGGTCAGCGAGACGCGGGCGACCATCGCCGGCGCGGAATCCACATCGATGGCACGGATACCGAGGAATGGCAACGCATCGTTGCCGATGTCGGCGCTCGTCAGGCGCGCAAGGATGTCGCGCGAGCGCGGACCCGAGAGTGAAAATCCCAGCCAGCTCTCCGAGAGGTTTTCAATCTGGACGCCGGCCGGCGGCAGTTGATCGCGAAACCACCGCATGTGCCATTCCTGGAGGTAGTAGGAACCGACCAGCCAGAATCGATCGGTGTCCAGCCTTGCCACGCTCAGGTCGCCGAGCAACTTGCCGCTGGGGCTGAGCATCGGTGCAAGGCGCATGCGACCTTGCGCCGGCAAGGTGTTGGCCAGCAGGTGATCGAGCCACGCTTCCGCGCCCGCGCCCGATACTTCGTAGCGCGCGTACACACCGGTGTCGAGGAGCCCAGCGGAGTTGCGCGTCGCTTCGACCTCGGCCTGGATGAAGCGATGCGCCGCGGATCGCCGCAACGTCGGCTCATCGATGAACTCCGGCTCACCGGGCGCGTAGAACTGCGGACTCTCCATGCCCCACACGACGCCAAAGCGCGCACCGGCAGCGCGCTGCGCGTCATAGGCCGGTGTCGTCTTAAGTGGTCGCCCCGCCGGCAATTCTTCGTTGGGGTATGCGATGACGAAGCGCCGCGCGTAGAACTGCGCAGTCGTTTCGCGCAGGTAGCGGTCGTTGCTCGCGAACGCGCCGTAGCGAGCGACGTCCATGCCGAAGATGTCGGCGCCCGGATCGCCATCGACGATCCAGTTGGCCAGCACGCTGCCGATCGCGCCGCCCTGTGAGAAGCCGGACATGCAGCCGCAGGCGGACCAGAAATTGCGCCGTCCCGGCACGGGACCGACCAGCGGGTTGCCGTCGGGCGTGAACGTAAAAGCGCCGTTGACCCACTTGCGGATGCCGGCATCGAGCAGGCTGGGAAATCGCTGGAAGCCGATCTGCAGTTCCGGGCTGATGCGATCGATCTCCTCCGGAATGAGGTCCATTCCGTAGTCCCACTCCGCACCTTCTGTTTTCCAATGACGCGGATTGCGCTCGTAGACACCCAGCAGTACGCCCTTGCGCTCCTGCTGCAGGTACGTGAATCCCTCGAGATCGGTCACGCAGGGCATTTCATCCTTGCGCGCGAGGAGCACAGGCAGGTCTTCGGTGATCAGGTAGTGGTGCATCATCGGCGTCAGCGGCAGGTCGAGCCCCACCATTCGGCCGACGCGCCGCGCCCACAAGCCGGCCGCATTGATCACATGCTCACAGGTAATCGCACCCTGCTCGGTGTCGACACGCCATTGCCCGCCCGGCAGCGCAGTGAGCGCCGTGACGCGGTTGCGCAGGATCACGGCCGCGCCGCGCTTGCGCGCGGCCAGTGCAAACGCGTGCGTCGTGCCATGC
>JBOHZW010000110.1:0-2941 GCA_050738715.1 Steroidobacteraceae bacterium
TCGAAGAACGCGCCTTCGACGACGCGGCAGCGCGCCATGAAGCGGTTCCACTTCAGTTCCTTCTGGTAGTAGATCTCCGCCAGCAATTCCTCGCCAGGCCCTCCCCACGGCATCTTGACCGACGCCAGCGCAATGCTGGCCTTGGCGGCCGGCGACCACATCGAAGAAGTGACGACGCCGATGTTGCGCCGCTGCTTGTCATAGACGTACGCGTCTTTTGCGGGTTTGTTGCCCTCGACATCGAGGCGCACAAACCGGAAGCGCGAGCCGCGTTGCTGTTCCTCGAACAAAGCGCGGCGCCCGGTGAAATTGGGCTTGCTGAAATCGACGAGTCGGCCCAGGTCGAGCTCGAACGGCGAGCGCGTGCGATCGGCCCGTATCGCCCGATCGGCGGGCAGGAAATCAACGCCGGCCTGGATGAAGCCCGCTTCGACGCGGCTCATCTCGAGCGCGAGCGTGCCGATGGCGCGAATGCCGTGGTGTTTTCCCGCTGCGAACAGCGCATCCCACACGGGCAGGGCGTGTGCCGGGTCGATCCACAGTTCGTATCCCAGGTCGCCGGTGTAGCCAGTGCGCGAAACGCTGAGCGTACTGCCCGCGAATGGGTACTCGCGCAGTCCGAACGGCGTCATCGTTTCGATGCCCGCCAATCCCATGGCCTTCAGCACCGCGCACGAGGTCGGACCTTGCACGGCGAGACCGGCGACATCGTTGGTCTCCTCGACGATGCGCACATCGAAGCCGAGCGCCGACGCATGCAGCCAGTCGAGTTGCCGTTCCTGCGAACAGAGCCGGTAGACGCCCTCGCGCAGGTGGAAGATCGTGCCATCGTCCACGACCTGGCCCGCGTCGTCGCACCAAACGCAGTAGCCGACGCGCCCCGGTTTGATTTTCGCCACGTCACGCGTCACCAAGCGGTTCATGAAGCCCAGCGCATCCGGCCCAGTGATTAGGTGTTTGGTCATCGGCGAGAGGTCGAAGACCGCGCAGCTGTTGCGGATCGCGTTGTATTCCATGCCGACATCGAAATAGGCGTCGGCGACCGTGTGGTCGCGCCAGCGGTGCCAGAGATTCAGCTGGTTCAGTGCCGCGGTGCGCGGATGGAACGGCGTCTCGCAGACGGCATGGTGAAAATGATCGCGCGCCAGCATGGTGATCACCGGCCTCCGAGGATTACGCGCGCCGCATTGCGACCGGCGCTGCCCATGACGCCGCCGCCCGGATGGCATCCTGCGCCGCACAGGTACAGTCCCGCCACGGGCATCGCGTATTGCGCGGCTCCAGCGACGGGCCGCAACATCATGAACTGGTCGAGCGCCAACTCGCCGTGGTGCCAGTGGCCGCCGCTGATGCCGAATTGCTGCTCGATGTCGAGTGGCGTCAACAATTCCGCATGCTGCACGAGCGCGCCGATGCCCGGCGCATGCTCCTCGAGCGTCGCCATGATGGCCGCAAGGAACCGTGGCTTCGCATCGGCCCAGCCGCCCTTGAGGTCATACGGCGCGTACTGCACCACCGCCGACAGCACGTGTTGTCCCGCCGGCGCCAACGACGGATCGTGCAGCGTCGGCACCGTGATTTCCATGACGGGGTGTTGCGAGTACTCGCCGTACTTGGCCGGATTGAAGGCGCGTTCGATGTAGTCGAGGTCGGGCGCGATGACCAGCCGCTCGCCGAGCTGGTCAGCCGCTACGCCGCGGAACTGCGGCAGGGCGCCCAACGCCAGGTGCAATTTCGCGGCGGTGCCGCTGGCGCGGACGTGATGAACGCTGCGCGCGAATTCCGCTTCCAGATGCCTCGCCCCGAGCAGGCGCAGCAGCGTCGTTTTCGGATCGGCGTTCGACACAATGGCGTCAGCCAACAGCACTTCTCCGCTCCGCAGCCGCACGCCGGTCGCGCGGCCGTTGTTGACAATGATCTCATCCACGGCAGCGCTCAGACGCAAGTCCACGCCGGCCGCCTTCGCGGCGGCGGCCAGCGCTCCGGTCACGGCACCCATGCCGCCGCGCGGCAGCGCCAGTGCACCGGGGCGGCCGTTCGCGGAGCCGCTGTGCCGATACAGCGCGGCGTAGACACTGTTGCCGGAACGCGGACCCAGCCGCGTGCCCAGAACGCCATCCAGCGCCAGTGCACCCTTCAGTTGTGGATTCTCGAATTGCTCTTCCAGCACGTCGAAGATGTTCATCGTCGCGACGCGCAGGAATTCCCGCATGTTGCGCCGCCCGAGCAAGCGGATGTCGAGCGCGACCGCCGCCGCCGGCAACGCATCTCGCCACGAGTCGAATCGCAGCCGCGGCGGCACGCGCCCGTGTTGACGCGCGATGACGCGCGCGAACTTGCGCATGCGTCCAGCGTGGGCGCGCAGCGCGTCGCGGTCAGCCGCCGATACCTCACCGCCATGCACTTCGTCACCACCGATGACCAGTGGCGGCTGCTGCGTTGACAGCGCAATCGTGCGCAGCCCGGTCTTTGCGTATTCCAGGCCGTGCCGCACCAGCGCCAGCTCGCGCTCGACAGCCGGATCGAGCAGGTGCAACAGGTGCGCGATCGCCGAGACGCGAAACCCGGCTGCGAACTCGCGCGTAACCGCCGCGCCGCCTGCCTGCGTCGATGACTCGAGCACCAGCACCTTGCGTCCGGCACGCGCCAGGTCAGTCGCGCAGACGAGGCCATTGTGGCCGGCGCCAATGACGATGACGGAGTTGTGCTCAGTCATCGCTCCATCCTTCCGGCACCGTGGCTTCGCGGCGCAGGTCCTGCAGGATCTCGCGCGCAGCGTTGGCGCCGGGCGCGGCCATGACCCCGCCGCCCGGATGCGTCGCCGAACCGCACATGTACACGCCGCGCACCGGCGAACGGTACTGCGCAAATCCCGGGAACGGGCGATTGAAGAACAGCTGGTCGAAGGTCAACTCGCCCTGGAAAATATTGCCTTCGGTCA
>JBOHZW010000111.1:0-2923 GCA_050738715.1 Steroidobacteraceae bacterium
CGATGTACGCTTACGAGTCCATTCCATCGGCGCTCAGCCGAGAGGCGATCGAAGCGGTGCTGGCGACGACGCGCAAGGACATGTCTGCTCTCGGTTTTCGCGATTACGCCATCCTGATGCTGCTGGCGACTTACGGCGTGCGCGCCAGCGAGATCATGCAGCTCAAGCTCGACGACATCGATTGGCGCGCCGACACGCTGCGGATCCGCCACACCAAGACGCGTGGCCAGACGTTGCTGCCGCTCACGGCGCCAGTCGGCGAGGCGTTGCTGGAGTATCTCGATCAAGGTCGGCCCAAGACCGACCGGCGGGAGGTCTTCCTGCGCGCGCGGGCGCCGTATCAGCCATTGCGCACGCTTCACGGCGAGGTGCGTCGGCGGCTGGAGGCCGCCGGCGTCAGACCTGAGGGCAAGTGCGGTCCACACGCTTTCCGCCATGCCCGAGCGGTGAGCCTGTTGCGCGCGGCCGTGCCGCGCAAGGTGATCGGCGATCTCTTGGGGCACAGATCCTACGACGCGACGCTTCCCTATCTCAAATTGGCGACCGAAGATCTGCGCGCCATCGCGCTCGACATTCCTGGCCAGGAGATCCGCGTATGACGAGCTGGCTCGATGCCGATGGCGCCGCCATCGATGATTTCGTTCGCTCACTTAGATTGCGCACAGCGGGTGCGCGGGCGCGTTACGGCCGCGTCGTGCAGAGCTTCTGCGATGATCTGATCCATCGCGGCGCCCAGCCTGGGGTAGCGCGCCGCAGTGACATGGAGGCGTGGCTCAAGGCTGGCCGTGCGCGCTGGACGCGATCGACGTTTTTCCTCCGCGCGCGCATCGTGTGCCGGTTTTTGGAGTTTCTCACCGCGCGGCAATTGATATCCGCCAATCCGATCGCCGCGCTCCAGGACGCGTATTGCATCCGATGCCCGCAGACGATTGTTAAGGCGCTGATCGCACCCGATGCCGACGCCGCGCTCGAGGCGCTCCGGCAATACCCCAAATTCGGCAGCGTGTTGGGGCCGTTGATGCGCGATCACGCGGCGCTGATGAAGACGCGCGGCTATCGTTATCATGCGCAAACCGCGCGCTTCCTGCGCTTCGATCGCTTCCTGCAGGGTCGCCCCGAGCTTGCAGACGCGTCTATCGACACGATGCTGATGCGATGGCGCACCGCACATTCCACGCTTTGGCACGTCGCCGATTGTGAGCAGCTTGGCCGCCAGCTCGCCAAGGCGCGGCGACACCTCGATCCGGACGTCGTGCTGCCGCGTCGCAATGGGCGCCCGCAGCAGGAGCTGGTGCGCCAGTGGCGTCGGCCGCACATCTACACGCCCGAGGAGATCAGGCGGCTTCTCGATACGGCGCTTGCCTTTCCGTCGCCGCGCGCATCGCTCCGACCGCTTTCGCTCTACACCATGATCGCGCTGGGTTATTGCGCTGGGCTCCGCATCAGCGAGATCGCGCGCCTCGAGCTCCGCGACGTTGATCTTAAGGTCGGCGCCATCACCATCCGCGAGACCAAGTTCTTCAAATCGCGGATTCTGCCGTTGACGGACAGCGTGGTGAGCGCGCTTCGCGACTATCTCGACGCGAGGCGCCGCCTCGGCGCGCCACAAGATCCCGATTCCGGCCTCTTCTGGCACGAGCATCAGCGGCCGGGACGATATCATTCGCGCAGCATCGCGACCTCGTTGATCGATGTGCTCCGCCGCGCGGGCCTAAAGCCCGTGCGCGGCAAGATCGGGCCGCGCATTCACGACCTCCGCCATTCCATGGTCGTGAATCGCATCACCGCTTGGTACCGCGCCGGCGTCAATCCGCAGGACAAGCTCGCGCATCTGGCCACCTATCTCGGTCACCGCGACATCAATTCGACGCTGGTCTACATCACCGTCACCCAGGATTTGCTGCAGATAGCCGGCGAGCGCTTCCGCCGCTTCGGCGCTCAGCATCTGCATGCCGAGGGAGGCCTGTCATGAAGACGGTCGATCCCTTTCCAGAGCTGCTGCGCGCGTTTTTCTGCGACTGGATGGTCGAGCAGCGCAACGCTTCGGCCCACACCATCCGCTCCTACCGCGATACCTGGCGCTTGTTTCTGCGTTTCGTCGCGCCGCGCCGCGGCCGGCCAATCGCCAAGCTCACATTCAGCGATCTCACCGGTTCGGAGGTCGCGTCCTTCTTGCTGCACGCAGAAGAAGAGCGGCGCGACACCATCGGCACGCGCAATTGTCGCTTGGCGGCGCTACGCAGTTTCTATGGCTTCGTCGCCGGGCGCGAGCCGCAATTGGCGGCGCAATGCGCTGGGGTGTTGCGTATCCCCAGCAAACGGGCGCCGATCCACGCGCCGATCTATCTCGACACGGAGGAAGTGGCGGCGATCTTGGCCCAGCCCGATCGTTCAACGATCGAAGGGCAGCGCGATCACGCGCTGCTGTCATTCCTCTACAATACCGGCGCGCGCATCCAGGAGGCGCTCGATCTCAAGCCCAAGGCGGTTCATTTCGATGCGCCGAATTACGTGCGCCTCTACGGCAAAGGTCGAAAGGAGCGGCTCTGTCCGCTTTGGCCTGAGACAATGGCGCTGCTGAAAGGGCTTCTCAAACGCCAGCCCCGTGCTGATGACGAGCCGATCTTCGTCAACCGTTACGGCGCGCCGCTTGGCGCTTCCGGCGTGCGCTTCAAACTCGCCGCATGCGTTCACGCGGCGGCAAAGACAATGCCGAGCCTCGCTGCCAAGAAGGTGACGCCGCACAGTTTTCGGCATTCCACCGCCGTGCATCTCGTCGCAGCTGGCGTCGATATCACCGTCATCCGAAGCTGGCTCGGACACGTGAGCCTCGACACCACCAACCGCTATGCCGAACTCACGGTGCGCGCCAAAGCCGAAGCACTGCGCACCTGCGAACTCGGTTCGAGTATTGGCGCGGCAC
>JBOHZW010000112.1:0-6636 GCA_050738715.1 Steroidobacteraceae bacterium
CCGGCAGCACGGTGACCACCGCGCCGGCCATCATCAGCTCGTTGTCCTGGACGTGCTCGCTCGCGAGACCCGCGAGCGCGACGGGGAGCGTCAGCATGTCGCGCTCGCTCAGCACGATCAGCGGCCACATGAAATCGTTCCACGTCGCCAGGAACACGAAGATGCCGAGCGTCACGAGGATCGGCCTCAACACCGGCACGACCACCGACCGGAAGATGCGCCACTCGCTGGCGCCGTCGATGCGCGCCGCATCGAGCAATTCGTCGGGAATCGACAGCGCGTACTGGCGCACCAGGAAAATGCCGAAGATGCTCGCCACCCCGGGCACGATGGCGCCGGCGTAGGTGTTGACCAGCCCCAGCACCTTCAGCAATCCGAACAATGGAATCATCGTCACCTGCGCCGGCACCAGCAGCCCTGCGAGCAGCAGCCGGTACAGCGCGTCGCGGCCGCGGAATCGGAGCTTCGCAAACGCATATCCGGCCATGCCGTTGAACGCCAGCGCCAGTACCGTGGCGCTGGTCGCGACGATGATGCTGTTGGCGAGGAACCGCCCCATGTGCTGCGCGGCGAACAGCTCGCGGTAGTGATCGAGCGTCAAGGCGCGAGGCAGGATCGGCGGCGGGGTGGTGGCCGAGGCGCCGCCCGGCATCAGCGATACCGAAATCATCCACAGCAGCGGGAACAGCGTTGCCGCGGCGCCGAGCCACAACGCACCGTTCACGATCCAGCCCGGCAGGCGCGATTTCATGCCTGGCCCAAGCGTCGGGTCAGCCGCAACTGCAACGCGGTGAACAGCAGGACCAGTGCGAACAGCACGAATGCGATGCTCGAGGCGAAGCCCAGCTTCCACCAGCTGAAGCCCTGCTCGAACATGTAGTACAGCACGCTGACGGTGCTTTGCAGCGGGCCGCCCTGCGTCATGACGTAGGGCTCTGCAAAAAGCTGGAAATAGCCGCTGACCGTGACGATCGCCACCAGCGCCAGCGTTGGCGCCAGCATCGGTAGCGTAACGTGGCGCAAGCGCGCCCAGCCGCCGGCGCCTTCCATGCGCGCGGCATCGTACAGGTCTTCGGGAATGGCCTGCAGCGCAGCCAGCAGGATGATCATGTTGTAGCCGAAGTTTTTCCACACTGCGAGCAGCACGATCGAGGGCATCGACCAATGCGGATCGCCGAGCCAATTGACCGGATGGATCCCCAAGTGCGTCAGCAGGTCGTTGAACAGGCCGTAGCGCGTATGCAGCAGATAGCGCCAGATCAGTGCGACCGCGACCAGCGTTGTCACGACCGGCGCGAACAGCGCCGTGCGCAGCAGCGGCTTGAAGCGCGCGAGCCGTGAATCGAGCAGCAGCGCCGCGCCCAGCGAGGCGAGCAGCGAGAGCGGCACGCCCAGCACGACGAACTCGGCCGTATTGCCGAGCGCCTGCCAGAAGATCGGCGTGACCAGCAGCGTGCGGTAGTTGTCGAAGCCGATGAAGCGCAGGTTGGTTGGATCGGCCAGTGCGTAAAGGTCGAAATCGGTGAAGCTCAGCAGCAGCGCGGCGACGACGGGAAGCAGGAAAAACACGGCGATCAGCAGCAGCGCAGGGAGCGAGAACCACCAACCCGCGGATGCGCGGTTCACGCCGGCCCCTTGCGCGCGAGCAACCAGCGGCGCTTGGCCAGCATCGCGTCCACCTCGTCATCGAGACGGGCGGTGGCCTCAATCTCATCCTGTTGTCCGCGTGCGACGCGCTCAGCCGTAGCGCGCATCGCCTGCATGATCTGCTCCCACTCCGGCAACTGCGGAAACGCGCGCAGGTGCTCGAGTTGCTCGCGGAAAGCGCGCGCGTAGACATCGCTACCGATCGCGCCGCCTTCCCAGCTGCTGCGGCGCGGCGGCAGATCGCCGGTCAGCTCATGGAAACGCTGCTGCACGGCCGGCTGCGATAGATACTCGATGACTGCGAAGGCGCTGTCCTTGTGGCGCGAGCGATTGAAGATGACGAGGCTCGAGCCGCCGGCGCTCGACACGCCCGGCCCTTCGGGGCCGGGCATCGGCGCCGTCATCCAGCTGTCTTGCAGCGCGGCAGGCAGGCGGCGCTTGAACTCGGCGATATTCCAGGGGCCCGACACATAGAAGGAAAAATAACCGCGCCCGAATTCATTCCACACGTTCGACACCTGCGTTTCGGTCAGCGCGGGCGCCAGCGATTGCTGGAACAGAGCGTGGTAGAACGAGAGCGCGCGGCGGAACGCGGCGCTGCGGAAATTTCCATAGCGGTCGCCATCGCGCAGCATCGATCCGGGTTGCTGGAGCGCCAGCACCTGCAGCGGCTCGAACTGGTTCAACGGCAGCAGCACCGCGTAGCGATCGTCGCCCGCCAGGCGCTTGATCGCCTGCATTTGTGCGAGCCATTCGCTCCACGTGACCGGCGGCGCGCTGAAGCCCGCTTTGCGCAGCAAATCACTGCGATAGAACAGCAGGCGCGTATCAACGTACCACGGCACGCCATACAGCGTGCCATCGAGCAGGTTCGGCTGCCACACGCCCGGGAAATAATCGGCCGGCGCGATGTGCTTCGAGGCAGCCACGCGCGCCTGCAGTGGTTCGAGTGATTGCAGCGCGACCAGTTCGGGAATCCACGTATTGCCCAGCTGGCACAGGTCCGGTGTGGCATCGCCGGCGATGGCGGTCAGCAGCTTTTCATGCGCGGCGGTCCAGGCGAGCTGCTGCACCTCGATGTGCACGCCCGGATGCGTGCGCTCGAATTCGGGCAGGAGCTGGGAGAGGACCTCGGCCTCGGAACCCACGGCCCAGAAATGCAGTGTTTCGACCGGTGGCTCGCGCCGGCTGCAGGCGCACAGCAACAGCGCCAGCGCAACCGGCAGCGCGCGCTTCAGCCCAACCATCCGCCGGTGAAACCCGCGCGCGTAAGGCCGCGGCGAATGACCGGGTCGTTCTGCATCACTCGCCAGATGAGGCCGCTACGGTAGTTCTCGATCATTGGCACGATGGGTCCTTGCGTCAGGCCATAGTAGCGCGAGTCAACCCAGCCGAGTTCGCCGACGCGCCGCCCACTGATCAGTGGAACGTCATACTTGAAGCTCGGATTGTAGCTGTCGACAAAACCGAAGTCGGTGTAGATGACCGAGCCATAGCGCGCATACATCGCAGCCACGGCCGGAATGACCAGCTCGGGCGCGAACGGCAGGCAGCCGAGCGTGGCGCTGACCGACAGTGTGCCGTCGTCGATTTGATCCTTCGGCAGCAGGTACACGCCGCGCGCCGCATAGGTGTGGAATCGCGCGATGGCGCCGCGATACGTCAGTGCGCCATCGTACGGCCCATCGCAGGCGCTCAGGCCCCACGTGTCTGCGCCGTAGCCTTCCCAGCCCAGCGGGTTCGCGATCGCATAGGCGCGTTGCGAGAGCGCGGCGCGGCGGCTGTTCTCGAAGTAATCGAACCCCTTCGCGCCCAGGTAGGCGTCGTTGATGCCGCGCAAGGGAACCCACACCTGCGTGAACTGGTGCGCGAACAGCGCGCCGAAGGTCAGGTGTTCGAGCCCAAAGATCGTGCCCCAGCTGTCGTTGTAGCCGCTCGTCCACACCTGCCAGGAGTCGGGTCCGACCGCATGCGACTGCGAACCCAGCGCCAGCAGGTAGACAAACATCGCCTCGTTGTAGCCGGTCCAGTCGGCGCTAAGGAAGCCGGTCTCGGGGCGCCAACCCATGCAGATGCCGGCGCTATTCGCCTGCATCCAGTTCCAGTCGGCGCGCTCGCAAACGAAATCGGCGAGCGCGCGGATTGCGGTTTCGTCCGGACCGGCGCCGGTGAAATACTGGCCGCAAAAACGCACGCCCATGAACAGCAGCGCGCTGTCTACAGTGGATAGCTCAGAGTTCTGGAAGCGCGCGCCGCTGCTGGCGTCCAGGAAGTGGTAGAAAAACCCCTTGTAACCGGTGAACCCGCCGGCATCGGGACCCTGCGGCGCGTCGCGCAGGAATTCCAGCCAGTGGCGCACGCGTTGCGCCGCGTCGGTGCGCGCGACCCAGCCGTGTTCGACGCCGACCGGCACCGCGGTGAATGCAAAGCCCATCGCCGCGATGCTGACCGGTGCGGCCTCGGGCGAAAGATCGGGCGCGAGCCCGCGGGCGATATCGGTCGTCTGCCAGAAGTAGTTGAACGTGCGCTGCTGCGTTTCGCTGAGCAATGCATCGGATGACAGCGGCGGCGGCGCGGGCAGCGTTGGCGCGCCGCCGGGAAGATATTTGCCGCGGCCGGCGCACGCGGCCAGCACGGCCGATGCCGCGGCGCCTTGCAGGAACCAACGGCGGTTCACGTTCCGGCCGCCTTGCAGTGCCGGTCGATGAACTGCTGGTGCATCGGCATCGCCTCCACGCAACCGGCCACGACCGATTTCACGTGGTCGACAAAGGCGCGCAGGTCCGCATCGCTCATCTGGTCGACCATCGGATGCCAACGCTGCGGCAGGATGCGCTGGCCGATCATGACCTGCACCCAGCTGACCTGGCCGAACAGTTCTTCGCCCCGCCGGAAGAAGCGTCCGCCGTCACGGAACAGCGCGATCGTGTCACGCAGCGGCTCTGGAATCGGCATCGTGCGGCAGTAATTCCAGAAGGGCGAATCGTCGCGCTCGGTAGCGCAGTAGTGCAGGATCAGGAAATCGCGAATGCGCTCGGACTCGAATGTGGCGATCTCGTTATAGCGATCGACGATCACCGGCGTAATACCCTCGGTCGGGAACATCAGCACGAGGCGCCCGATCGCGGACTGGATCATGTAGATGCTGGTCGATTCGAGCGGCTCCATGAAGCCGCCGGAGAGGCCCACCGCGAGCACGTTCTTGTTCCAGATCTTGCGGCGGCGCCCAGTGGTGAAGCGAAGCTGGCGCGGTTCCGCGAGCGCCTTGCCGTCAAGGTTTTTCAGCAGGATCGAGGCCGCTTCATCATCGCTGATGAACTTGCTCGAGTACACGTGGCCGTTGCCGGTGCGGTGCTGCAGCGGGATGCGCCACTGCCATCCCGCACTGCGCGCCGTTGATCGCGTGTACGGTGTCGGCGGACCGACATTCTCGCAGGGCACCGCGAGCGCGCTGTCGCAGGGCAGCCAGTGTGTCCAGTCTTCATAACCGGTGTGCAGCGCGCCTTCGATCAGCAGGCCGCGGAAACCCGAGCAGTCGATGAACAGTTCGCCGGCCACGACCTCGCCACTTTGCAATACGACCGATTCGACGTAACCGTCTTCAGGACGCAAACGCACCTCGCGCACCTTGCCCTCGGTGCGCACGACGCCCAGCGCCTCGGCGTAACGGCGCAGGTATCGTGCGTACAGCCCGGCATCGAAGTGGTACGCGTAGGCGATGTTGGCCAACGGCGTGTTGCCGGGCGCATCGCTGGGCGACACCATGAATTTGCCGCGCGGCGCTGCCAGCGTGTTGAGCGAATAGGTGCCCAGCTCATCTGCGTGACGCGCGTGGCGCGCGCGCAGCCAGTACTGGTGGAAGGGTACCGATCCCAGCTCATGTCCCAGCGCGCCAAAGCCGTGGATGTACGTGTCGCCCAACCGTCCCCAGTCCTTGAACTGGATGCCGAGCTTGAACGTACCCTGCGTCTGTCGGACGAATTCCGCCTCATCGATCTCGAGGGTCTTGTTGAAGAACGACAGGTGCGGAATGGTTGCCTCGCCGACGCCGACGATGCCAATTTCCTCCGACTCCACCAGGCGGATCGAGTAGGCGCGGCCGAAGGACTTGACCAGCGCGCAGGCGGACATCCAGCCTGCGGTGCCGCCTCCGACAATGACGATGGACTTGATCAACGTTGTGCCCATGGCGCGTGGAAAAAACAAAGCCCGCAGAGCGGGCTTTGTTCCGTGGTCGCCGACGCCTATGCCGCGGCCACCATCACCCTAAGATCGCCTCACCACTTGACTCCAGCCGTAAGCTTCAATGTGCGGGTCACTCCGTCGATCGGCCCCGTCGTGTTGTAGAACGGCTTGTCCGGATAGTTCCAGATAGCGGACCCTGAATCGTAATTGTTGCTGTTGAAGGCGTTGAGCAGGTCGACGCGAATATAGGCGGTCATGTTCTTGGGCAGGTCGATGTTCTTCGTCGCCTGGAAGTCAAAAGTCTTGTAGCCAATCGTCGGATGCGAAATCGTCGACGCAACCGGGTAGGCATTCGTGCCGTAGGGATTGCACGACGTGCCGTTGGTACTACAACCTGCGATGACGGTCACCGGTATCGGGGTCGCCAGCGTCATCTTGCCGGCGAACAGCAGGCCCCACGGCCCATCGATGCTGCCCGTCGCGACCAGGCGATGTCTCGCCACCGCGGTTGAAAGCGTGAACGGGTAATTGGCAACGTGCGGCAGGTCGAAGGCATAGCCATCGGTGTACAGGCGGTTCTGGGTCGCCGACGAGTAGGTGTACGCAATCGTAGCACCCCAATGCGATTCGCGTGTATAGGGCTTCTCGGCCGAGAACAGGAACTCGGTCGTGCGCGTCTCCTGGCCGTTCTCCCACAGGATCAGGGAACCGATGCCCGGCACTCCGCTGGAGCACCACTGCGCCGGCGAACCGCCCCAATCGAGGCCGCAGCCGCGCGTTGCGAAGCTGCCGTCCGCGTAGCGA
>JBOHZW010000113.1:0-4731 GCA_050738715.1 Steroidobacteraceae bacterium
ATCAGCACGCGCGCACCGGCATCGCGTCGGGCGCGCACGACCGCGGCGATGTTGCGCCAGTTGGAAAGAGTGGAAACGCTCGTGCCGCCGAATTTCAGCACGATCCAATCGGCCGCTGCCCCCGCGCTCATCGATCTCCCCTGCCTACGGCCGGGCTATTCTTCGTCGAACAATTCGCGCAGGTCTTTTTCGAGCTTGCGGTCGGCGAGCACTTCTTCGAGCTTGCTCCAGGCCGCCTTGCCTTTCTTGCCCTGGGTGCGCACGCGTTTGTCGACGCGCGCCAGCAGGCCGTCGTAATCGGTGCTGTCTTCGGCCTCGGCTACGAATTCTTCGTCGATATCGAAATTTTCACTATCGCGCTCGGGCATGGCGTTTCTTAAAAATATGCTTCAGGATCAGCGAGTTAAGCAACAATTCGGTATCACGGGGACGGCGAACTATAGCTGATTTGCGCAGCTATTCAACTCCGACCCAAAAAGCGCAAAAAGGTGCCCTCAGCCAGGTCCCGCCGCCGGTGCCGGGGCAGGCGGCTCAACGGGCGCCTCAATGGGTGCCTCAGCGGGTGCCTCAATGGGTGCCTCAACGGGCGCCCCAAGGGCCGGCACAGCGGCCGGCTCGGCTGGAACGGCACCGGGCGCCTCCGGCTCATCCGCCGCCAGTCCGACAGTCGCCAGCACACCATCGGCCCGCGCCAGCACCTCGCGCGCGTAATCCCAATGAATGGCCACCGTGCTGCCGCCCACCGCTTCGCGCAGCAACTGCGAAAACTTCTCCACGTCCGGCTCGTAGCTTTGCCCCTGTGCGTCGACCGGCGGATGCACCTCGAGCAGCAGCTCGCCATCGACCCACGCCACCTTCACCGGCTCGTTGACGATGGTGACCTGCGTACCCACCGGGATCATCTCGTACAACACTTCGATGTCTTCCGGATACATGCGGATGCAGCCGTGCGTCACGGCGAGACCGACCGCGATCGGATTGTTCGTGCCGTGGATCAGGTACGTGCCGTGGCCGGCAGCGAGCCGCAGTGCGCGATCGCCGAGCGGATTGTCCGGCCCCGGCGGCACGCGCGCGGGCAGGATGTCGCCATCCTTCGCGTGTTCGGCGCGCACCGAGGCGGTCGGAGTCCACCACGGATTTTTCTGCCGGGCGATCACCTGCGTCACGCCCAGCGGCGTGTGCCAGTCCATCTTGCCGATGCTGACCGGATAGGTGACCACCTGCTGCGGCTGGTGCCGCTTCGGCTTCGGGTAGTAGTAAAGACGGTGTTCGGCGATGTTGACGACGATGCCCACGTGCGGACCGGGCGGCAGGATGTGCCGTCCCGGGATGAACACCGTCTTGTCAGCGCCTGGAATCCACGGATTGAGCTCCGGGTTGACGCGGAGCAGTTCATCGGACCCCAGGCTGAAATGGCGCGCCATGTCATAGAGCGTGTCTTCGTAGACGGTCTGGACGCGCTGATCCTCGCCGAACACGCGCTGCGCCGGATCGGTGAAGTCGTAAACCGTCGCCGCGCAGGGGCCGCTGGCCGCCGCCCACAGCAGCGCAACATGAATTTTTGTCTTGAGCATTGTTTTGACTGGAAAACGGGCTGCCAAGCCTAGCACGGACAAACGATCGGCTTTAAATCGATACCAGACAAATGTATGGTATCAGCCATGAATGCCGCTTCCCCCGACCCCACTCCCCGCCAGCGATCGCTGCTGGAAATGATCGAGCAATACCTGGCCCGCCATGGCCGGCCACCGACGCGTGCCGATCTCGCCGATGCGATGGGACTGCGCAATCGCCAGGGCATCGAGCAGCACTTGCGCGCGCTCGCAGCCAAGGGATTCATCGCGCTCGCACCCGGCGTGTCGCGCAACATCCGCTTGCTGCAGCCCACGTTCGCGCTGACGCGCCGGCTGCCGCTGTACGGCCGCGTCGCGGCGGGCGTGCCGACGCTGGCGCAAGGCAACGTCGAGGATGAACTGATGCTCGATCCCGCGCTGTTCCGTCCGCGCGCCGACTTCCTGCTGCGCGTGCATGGCGCGAGCATGATCGAGGCCGACATCCGCGATCGCGACATCCTCGCGATCCACCGCACGACGCAGGCGAGCAACGGCCAGATCGTCGTCGCACGTTTAGGGGATGAAGCCACCGTCAAGTACTACCGCCGCAAGGGCCATCTGCTGCGCCTCGAACCGGCGAACGCCGCGTTCCGCCCCATCGAAGTCGATCTGCGTCACCAGCACTGCAGCATCGAGGGACTGGTTGTCGGACTCTTGCGTAGCGGTATGCCCCAGGTACGCAAGCCATGACGACACAGATGATGTACGAGATGGGCGAAGAGGACGTCCCCCCTTTTTCGTCGCTCCCCGTAACTCGCTTTGGAAAAAGGGGGGACGCCCTCTCCGCACAACCCGTGCAGCCCCTGAGCCGTGATGCGTTGCGTGAACGGCTGGAGCGCATGGAACGGAGCGACCAGGCCGGCGCGCAGGCCGACGGATCCGCGCGGCCGGTGGCGGTGCCGACGGGTTTTGCCGAACTCGATGCCGCGCTCCCGGGCGGCGGATGGCCGGTGGGCGCGATCACCGAGCTGATGCCCGAAGCGCAGGGCATCGGTGAACTCTCGCTGCTGATGCCGGCGCTTGCGCACTTAAGCCGCGCGGGACGCTACCTTGTGTGGATCGCGCCGCCCTGCCTGCCCTATCCGCCGGCGCTCGTGCAGCACGGTCTCGCGCTCGAGCGCGTGCTGCTCGTGCAGGCGCATGATGCGCGCTCCGTGCTGTGGGCCGCCGAACAGGTGCTGCGCTGCCCCGCGATCGGCGCGGTGCTCGCGTGGCCCGAAGCGCTCCTCGATGACCGCCGGGTGCGGCGTCTCCAGCTCGCGGCCGAAACCGGCGGCAGTTGCGGATGGCTCTATCGCCCGCTCGCCGCCGCGCAGCAACCCTCGCCGGCCGCGTTGCGGCTCAAGCTCAAGTCCATCGATGGCGGGCTGCACGTCGACATCCACAAGGCCCGCGGCAGACGCGCGCATGCTCTGGTTGTGCATCCTGCTGCCGCGCTTTGCGCGTGAGGCCGCAGCCGGTACCGGCGCAGCCGCGACGCGCAATCCCGCGGCGCGCGACGCCACGTGTTTGCCCGCGCGCACCCTGCACGCTGCGCTCGAAACACTTGCACTGTGGGCGCTGCAATGGAGCAGCCAGGTCAGCTACCGGAGCGAGAGCGACGATGCGCAGCGCATCGCTGCTGCGCACGGTGCTGCGCTGTGGCTGGAGATCGGCGCGGGCCGCGCGCTGTTCGGCGATCACAGGCTCCTGCGCGCACGCATCGCCGATGAACTGAAGCCACTCGGCTACAGCTTCCGGATCGGTATCGCAGCCACGCCGCAAGGCGCAACGATCCTGGCGCGCGCCGGCATCGACACGATTGCCCCTACGCCGGCGCAACTCAAGGCACGGCTCGCGCCGCTGCCGCTCGCGCTGCTTTCGCTCCCGGACGAACAGCTCGCCGCGCTGCGCGATGTCGGGCTGCGGCGCATCGGCGAATTGCTGTCGCTCCCCGCGGCGGCGATTGCGCAGCGTTTCGGTCCCGCCGCCAGCCTTTACCTCGAACGGCTCCGCGGCGCCGCGCGCGAACCGCAGCGCAATGTGCAAGCGCCGGGGCGCTTTGCCAGCCGCTGCGAATTCGCCGACGCCGTCACCGACACCACTGCGCTGCTGTTTCCGCTGCAGCGGCTGCTGGCTGCGTTGCAGGGTTACCTGCGCTCGCTCGATCGCGCCGTGCAGCGCTACACGCTGTGTCTTACGCATCATCGCAGCAATGCGCCGCGCCTGACGCGTCTCACCATTGGCCTCGCCCGCCCCGGCCGCGATGCCGCGCAATTGCTGGCGGTGGCGCGCGAACGGCTGGCCACGACGATGCTGGCCGCGCCGGTGCTGGCACTGATTGTCGAAGCGGAGGAGCTGCTGCATCCGCTGGTGCTGCAGGGCGATCTGTTTTCGCACGCCGCGCAGCAGGCCGAGCAACTGCAGCATTCGCTCGACCGGCTCACCGCGCGCTTGGGCGAAGCCGCGGTGCAATCGCTCGACAGCGCCGAGGATCATCGCCCCGAACGCGCGTGGCATGCCGCTGCCGTGCTCATCGCCGCGCCGGCCGCGCGTTCACGCACATCGTCGGCGCCGGATCGCCCCTGCTGGTTGCTGCCGCAACCGCGCCGCATCGACGCGCCACGCGAACTGCTGGCCGGTCCCGAGCGCATCGAAAGCGGCTGGTGGGATGGCGCCGATGTTGCGCGCGATTACTACCTGGCGCGCGGCGAGCAGGGTGCGCAGTTGTGGGTGTTCCATGACCTGCGCAGCGGGGTGTGGTGCGTGCATGGGCTGTGGGCATGAACGAGCCCGGATGATGATGCGTCGCTCCGGGATGTGGTCGGCCGCGCTTCAGCCGGACGGCGCAAACGCCGTCCGGCTGGCGAACCTTGCCCTCGCGGGCGCGACTGCACGTCAGGGCACTGCGAGCACACGGCGCACCGCGGCGTCGCTCCTCGCTCGGGCTGCGGCGGCCTCCAACACATCCCGAAGCGACGCATCATCATCCAGGCGCACGCATTCACGACAAGTCCACCCCCGCCTCATCAACGCAGTGGTCTTGGCACCCCTGTGGCCGAGGTCGTGGCACCACGCGGCCGCGACCACGACTGCGGCGATGCGATGACCGATTACGCCGAGCTGCACTGCCTCAGCA
>JBOHZW010000114.1:0-1798 GCA_050738715.1 Steroidobacteraceae bacterium
TGTTCAAGAGCTGGACGCTGCTGCTGTCGGTCGGCGTGTTTTCACTCAGCCTGCTCGGCACGGTCCTCGTGCGCTCGGGCGTGCTGGTGTCGGTGCACTCGTTCGCATCCGATCCGGCGCGCGGCATTTTCATCCTGACGTTCCTGATCCTGATGATCGGCGGCGCGCTCGTGTTGTATGCGTGGCGTGCGCCGTCGCTCGGCTCGACAGTGGGATTCGAGATGATTTCGCGCGAGTCGTTCCTGCTGTTCAACAACATCCTGCTGGTGGTGGCCGCGGCAGTCGTGTTCGGCGGCACGCTGGCGCCGCTGATCGCCGATACGCTGCACCTCGGCACGTTGTCGGTCGGGCCACCGTATTTCAATCCCAGTTTCCTGGTGCCGATGCTGCCGCTGGTGATGCTCGTGTCGATCGGCATCCACGCGCGCTGGCGGCGCGGCGCACTGAGCGATTCAAGCCGGCGCATTTTGGGCGCGCTTGTCATGGCATTGGTGTTCGGGCTCGCCGTGACGTACGGCGTCTATGGCGGCGGCAACCTGTTGACGCCGGTCGGCGCCGTCGTGGGCGGCTGGATCATCCTGTCGTCGTTGATCGATCCGCTGAATCGCCTGCGCAACCGCGCCAGTCTGCCGGCCAGCCAGGTCGGCATGACGATCGCGCATATCGGCCTGGGCTTGTTCGTGCTCGGCATTACATACGTGAAGTCGAACACGATCGAGACCGACGTCGCCTTAGGGCTTGGCCAGAGCCACCAGGTCGGCGATTACGTTTTTCGCTATGACGGCGGTGAGAGCATCGAGGGCGCCAACTTCGACGGCTTCCGCGGCCATGTCACTGCGTCGCTGAATGGACGAACCGTGGCGGTATTGTCGCCAGAAAAACGCCACTACTTCGTGCAAGGTACGGTCCTGACCGAGTCAGCCATCAACGCGAAATGGAATCGCGACCTGCTGGTGGCGCTCGGCGATGACGTGGGTGGCGGCTCGTGGAGCCTGCGTTTGCAATACCGTCCGATGATCCGCTTCATCTGGCTCGGCGCGGCAATCATGGCGCTGGGCGGCATCACCACATTGTTCGATCGACGCTACAGGCTGGCGCCGGAAGCGGCGGGCGCCGCGTCAACCACGGCAGCCGCCTCGCGATGAAGCGCTTCCTGTTGCCACTCGCGCTGTTCCTGTGCCTGGCCGTCGTGCTCGCTTTCGGCATCTACAATGCTCCACGCAACGGTACAAAAGAGATTGCGTCACCGCTGATTGGCAAGCCGGCTCCTGCGTTCACGCTGCCCAATCTGCTCGAGCCAGGCGCCCCGTTCAATGCAAGCGCGATGCGCGGCCGCTGGCATCTGGTCAACGTCTGGGGCAGCTGGTGCGTGGCGTGCCGCGCGGAGCATGGTGCGTTGCTGCAGATCAAGTCCGAGGGCAGGGTGCCGATCGTTGGCATCGACTGGAACGACGAAGACGCCGCGGCGGATGCGTGGCTGACGCAACTGGGCAATCCCTACGACACGGTCGTTACTGACCACGATGGCCGCGTCGCGATCGACTGGGGCGTGTATGGTGCGCCGGAAAGTTTCCTGGTCAGTCCGCAGGGCATCGTTGTCGAAAAGGAGACCGGCGCATTGTCGATGGATGACTGGCAGCGCAAGTTCCTTCCGCATTTGGCCGTGCAACGATGAGCGCGCAATTCCGTGTCACTATGCTGGCGCTGGTGTTGGCTTGCGGCTACGCCTGCGCAGCGCTTGCCGTCGACAACACGCCACCACTCGCCGACCCGGCGATGCAACAACGCTACCTCGCGC
>JBOHZW010000115.1:0-1569 GCA_050738715.1 Steroidobacteraceae bacterium
CATGTCGACGATCGTGCCGACGCCGGTGCGCGTGAAGCCGCCGCCCGCGGAAATCGGCGAGATGATCTCGCCCGCCTGCGCCGCCTTCGCGACGATGACACCGGCGAACGGCGCGCGCACGGTGCAGTACGAGAGTTGAACCTTCGCTCCATGGAGCGACGCCTCGGCGACGGCAACCTGTTTCTGCTGCGCCTGCAGTTGCGCGGCCAGCGTCGCCTCCTGCGTCTGCGATGCTTCGAGCGCCTGGCGTGAAACGAGTTGCCGGTTTATCAGGTCCTGGTTGCGCTGCGCGTCGCGTTGCGCCTGCGAGAGTTGTGCCTGGACCTGCACGGCCTGCGCCTGCGCGGACGCCAGTTGCGCCTGCGCCTGCGCCACGTTCGCCTGCAGCGCCGAGTCATCGAGCCGCGCCAGCACCTGGCCCGCTTGCACATGCTCGCCTTCTTCGATCAGCACCTCGTGCAGCGTGCCGGTGATCTGCGCGGAAACGGTGGCCTGACGCCGCGCGGTGACGTAGCCGCTGGCCTGCAGCACCGCGGTCGGTCCCTGCGCAGGGCTTGCGACGACGGCGGTTGCGAGATCGACTTCAAAACTCGGGCCGCGCCATTTCCAGAAACCCGCGACGCCGATCGCCGCCAGCAGCAGCAGCGCCGCCACGCGCACTGGCCAGCGCTGCCACAGCGGCGCCAGTGCATTCGGCGCGTCGCGCTCATCGGCGTCAATGCGCAATCGCCCAAGCAGCGCGCCACGGTCGCCGGAATTCTGCGGTTCGCCACCGGTATCGTTCGTCGGGCTCATTGGGCCAACTTCTCTCTTTGATAGCGCCGGATGCGCTGCTGGTACGAGCGCGCAGCGTGTTCGATCATTGCCATTTCTCGTTCACCCGTCGCGCGAATCACGCGCGCCGGTGAACCCACCAGCACGCAGCCGTCGCCGATATCCTTGTTCGGTGTCACCATGGCGCCGGCAGCGACGAGGCAGCGGCTACCGATGCGCGCCCCGTCGAGCACGATGGCGCCATTGCCGATCAGCGTGTCATCGCCAATCGAGCAGCCATGCAACAGAACGCGATGTCCAATCGTCACGTTGCGTCCCACGCGGGTCGGCTGCGAGGCGTCACAGTGAATCACCGTCGCGTCCTGCACATTGCTACCCGCGCCGATCTCGATGTACTCGTCATCGGCACGCAACACCGCGTTGAACCAGACGCTGGCGCCATCGCCCAGGCGAACATCGCCTATCAACTGGGCACCAGCCGCGACATAGAAATAGTCACTCGCCGTCTGCAGTTTTTTCCCCTCGAATGCGAAGATCACGGCGTGTCTCCTAATGTCCAGGCACGAGATCGTTGAGGCTCGTGCCGCTGATGCCGGGCCGTTCGCGCAGCGCGCGCACGATCATGTTCGGCAAACGCGTTTCATCGGAGGAATGCGCCTGGTCGGAAACGCTGAGTATCGCGAGATCAAATCGCGTCGACAGCCACAGCCGCGTCGCGCCCTCGCCTTTCAAATACGTCATGTCCTTATCGGCGAAGGGTTCCGCCCCGGGCGCGGTCCGCAGCAGATGCGCGTG
>JBOHZW010000116.1:0-7473 GCA_050738715.1 Steroidobacteraceae bacterium
GCAGCAAGGAAAACGATTACCAGGCGAAGACGGCCTTTGCCTCGGTCAGCCAGGACATGTTCGGCGACCTGACCACCGTTTCGTTCGGTTTCACGCGCGGCTGGGACAAGGTGGGCACGCGCGGCGAGCCGCTCACCGATCATGTCGAGCGCCGCAACTGGCAGGTCGGCTTGTCGCAGATACTGACGCGCAATCTCCTGATGGGCCTCAATTTCGAGACCAGCGAGAGCGAGGGGTTCCTCAACAACCCCTATCGCCACGTGCGCTACCTCGATCCGCTCAATCCTCGTGGCTACGAATACGAGGACGAACGCTACCCGCACACGCGCACCGGCAATGCGGGTTCGGCGCAGCTGAAGTACTACCTGCCCTGGCACGCGGCCGTATCCGGCAGCTACCGCTTCTTCGCGGACACCTGGGGCATCCGCGCGAACACCGCCGAGCTCGGCTACACGCAGCCGCTGTTCCGCAGCTGGACGATCGACACGCACGTGCGTGTCTACTCGCAGAACCAGGCGGATTTCTACGCCGACCTGTTCCCGTTCCGCGATGCGCAGAACTTCCTCGCGCGCGACCGCGAACTGGCCTCATTCAGGAACGTCACGATGGGGATCGGTGCCACGTGGGAATACCACGTTTCGCGTTTCTCATGGCTGCAGAAGGGAACCATAAACCTGCGCTGGGATCGAATGCATATCAACTATGACGATTTCCGCGATCTGCGCGTACAGGGCGTCGCCCCCGGAACCGAGCCGCTGTACACGCTCGACGCCAGCATCATGCAGGCCTTTATTTCGTTCTGGTTCTGACGGATCATCGCGACCTGGGCCAGGTCGCCAAAACTTCAGGGGATTTATCATGAGTTACCACTCGCCGCTGCGGGCATTGCTGGTTTTTTCGGCATTTTTACTGCCTACCGGCGTGGCATTGGCGCAAAGCGCCGAAGACGCGCGCCTGGTCACCGCCACGCAGGTTCTCGATGAGCTGCGCGCCACGCCCGACCAGCACGTCCCTGAATGGCTGTTCGATCGCGCCTACGGCGTCGCCGTCATCCCGAACGTGCTGAAGGGAGCGTTCATCTTTGGCGGCCGCCATGGCAACGGCGTGATGGTTTCGCGCGACGCCACCGGCCGATACAGCAATCCGGTGTTCATTTCGCTGACCGGCGGCAGTTTCGGCTGGCAGATCGGCGCGCAGGCCGCCGATGTCGTGCTGGTATTCGCCACGAGCCGGAGCCTGGAGAATTTCTCGCGCGGTCAATTCACGCTCGGCGCCACCGCCTCGGTCGCCGCGGGGCCGCTGGGCCGGACCGGCGAAGCACTGGCCGGCAAGGAAGCGGAGATTTATTCTTATTCACGCGCACGCGGCCTGTTCGCCGGCGTCGCGCTCGATGGAACGGCGCTGGTATTCGACCGTGGCGCGAACCGCGATTTCTACGGGCACGATGTCACGACCAACGACATCTTCCACGGCACGGCCACGACCAATTCCGAATCCGCGCGCCGCTTCATCGCAGCCGTCGTCGCAAGCCAGTCGTCCGCCGCGCCGAACGCCACTGCGCCGACGGGTCCGGCGCCGGTCGCCACGCCAGTGCCGGCGGCGGCCCCGCCCGCGCCGGCCCAGCCCGCGCAGAGTTTTCCGCTGGCCGATCCGACGCCTGGCGGCGAACCGCACTGAGCGGGATGGCCGAAAGTCCCTTCGGCCTGCACCGCGTGATCGGGCCGCGGCAGATGCTGCCGCAGCCTGCCGAACGGCTCGACGCGCGCATGCCCTGCCAGTCGACCGAGCTCGAGATCGCAGTCGAGCAGCTGCATATCGATGCGAGCAGCCTGCGGCAGATGCGCGAGGCACATCGCGGCGATCTTAAGGCCGTGCACGCAGGGCTCTTAGCGCTCGTTCAAGACCGCGGCAAGCTGCACAATCCGGTGACGGATTCGGGCGGCATGCTGACCGGCGTTGTGCGCGCCGTCGGCTCTGCTTATCTGCAGCCGCCTGCCGTCGGCGCGCGCGTCGCCTCGCTCGCCAGCTTGACGCTGACACCGCTCCGGCTCGAAGAACTGGGCAACATCGATGCGGTCTCCAACTCGGTAACGGCGAATGGAACGGCTTTCCTGTTCCAGGCTTCTCCGTGGACGGAATTACCCAGCGACATTCCGGAAGAAGTTGCGCTGGCCGCATTCGATGTCGCGGGCGCACCGGCGCGCGTCGCTGCACGAACGAAACCGGGCAGCCGCGTGTTGATCGTCGGCGCGGGCAACAGCGGCAGCCTTGCCGCGCTGGCCGCCGCCGAAGCGGGCGCGGCCGAAGTGCTGCTCGCCGATATCGATGCGATGCGACTGCAGGCGATCGAGGCTCTCGGCATTCGCGCGCTTACGACCTTGCACGCCGACGCAGCCGATGCTGTGGCCTTCGCAGCGAATGTCGGCGTGCCAGTGGACTTGACGGCCTCGTGCGTTGACTTGCCTGGCGTCGAATCGGCCTGCATCCTCGCGACGAAGCCGGACGGACACATCCTGTTCTTCAGCATGGCGACGAGCTTTGCGCGCGCGGCGCTTGGCGCCGAAGGAGTCGGCTCGGGCGCGACGCTCGAGATCGGCAACGGATTCTACAAAGGCCACGCGCAGCTGGTTACGAGCCTGTTACGCCGGCACCGCAAATTGTGGGGCATGCTCACGCATAGGCATGCGCGCGCTTAACATGCTCGCGCTTAAGGCCTGGCCAGCGCTTCGGCGTCAGTGGCCGATGCGCAAGGTTGCCGCGCGCGGCTGATCGGGAATCACAACTGTCAACGTGCCGCTGGCCGCGTCGACATCGCCGTGCACGGTCTTGCCGTTGAGTCTTGCCGCGGCGCCACCTGTCCATCCGTGCACGATGATCGAGATCTGCTGCCACCACGGTGCGTAACGGCCTTCGCGTTGCGCGAACGCGATGTCCAGCGAAGGCGCTGAGGATGCCGCGCCGCTCGCGCAACTGAACGCCTGGCGCAGGTACTCGCCGCGTTGGTACGCCAGGCTGACACCATCATCGAGATATACATGGCCTGCGCAATGCTCGCCCGGGTAGACATGCAGCGAGAGTGGGCCGCGCGGCATTTCCGAGGTGCTCTGCACCAGCGGCTGCATGACGAGGATCGCGCCCGGACGCACGAAAACCGGCAAATGATCGAGGCGCGGCGTCACGCTGAGCTGCGCGCTCGCCAGGCGCTGGCCGGTCCAGTAATCGAACCAACCCGATCCGGGCAGCGTGATCTTGTAGGGCGCCGGTGACTCCCAGACTTCCGGCGGCGCGATCAGCAATTCATCGCCAAGCATGAACTGGCTGCCCTGGCCGCTGTTGCCCCAATCACTGCCGACCGTAGCGGGAAACTCGAGGAACACCGGCCGCAAGATCGGCAGGCCGGTGCGGCTGTTTTCCTCGGCGAGGCCATAGATATAGGGCATCAGCCGGTAACGCTCCTCGATGAAACGCCGGCGGATCGCCTCGTGCTCCGGCCCGTCCACCCAGACTTCCTGCGCTGCCTTCGCGTTGTCGTAGTGGTCGCGGAAAATGGGATTGAACGCGCCGACTTCGATCCAGCGTGTCAGCAGGTCTGCCGACGGTTGCCGGCCGGCGAATCCGCCGATGTCATCGCCCGAGTAGGCGAATCCGCTCAACCCCAGGTTCGCGAGCATGTTGATTGACAGGTGCAGGTGCTCCCAGCTCGAGGTGTTATCGCCGGTCCAGGTCGCGGCATAGCGCTGCCCGCCCGCGTAGCTGGCGCGCGTCAGCACGAACGGGCGCTCATCGGGCGCGAGCTTCATCAGACCTTCAAACGTCGCGCGCGAGTTGAGCATGCCGTACACGTTGTGCATCTCGGCGTGGCTGGCTTTGCGCGCGGCGAAGCCGGGTTCGTCGATGGCGTGCACGACATCGAGCGGCATCGTCTTGCCGGGCACGTCGAAGATCGCCGGCTCGTTCATGTCGTTCCAGAAACCGCTGACGCCGAGCTTGACGAAACCGGCGTATTGCTCACCCCACCACGCGCGCGCCTGCGCGCGACTGAAATCGGGAAATACCGCATCGCCCGGCCACACCTTGCCGACGTAGTCGGCGCCCGCGGGCGTCTTCAGGAACAAATCGGCAGCCTTGCCTGTGTCGTACGGCGCATAGCCCTGGTCCGGCGCATCCGCGATGTGCAGGTCCGTTATCAGCACGAGTCGCAATCCCTGCCCGCGCAAGCGCGCGACGAACTGCTTCAGGTCGGGAAACGCTTGAGTATTGACCGTGAATGGGCGGTTGCGATCCTGGTAGTCGATATCCAGGTACAGCACGTCGGCGGGCACGCGGTCTGCGCGCAATCGATCGGCGATGCCCTGGGCGATGTCCTGCGTCTTGTAGCTCCAGTGCGATTGCTGGAAACCGAGCGACCACAGCGGCGCCAACGGTGCGGCGCCGGTCAGCCAGGCATATTGCTGCACGACCGCGCGCGGATCGGGGCCGGCCATGACGTAGTAGTCGATCGGTCCTCCCGCGGCCTCGACGACAAGCTTGTGTGAATCCCGTTTGCCGAAGTCGAAATTGCTGCGCCAGGTGTTGTCGAGAAAAAAACCGAAGCTGCGGCCATCGGCATCGGCACCGATAAAAAATGGAATGGACTTGTACAGCGGATCAGCCGCGGAACTGTAGCCGTACGCATCGGTATTCCAGAGCGTGTACAGTCCACCGCGACGATCAAGCGTGCCTGCCTTGTCGCCCAGGCCAAAATAGTGAACGCCCTCTGGCGCTGATTTCGTCAGTGCGAACCCACCGCTATTGAATGCAACACCGGCGCCGGCATCCTGCAGCAAAGGCTTTCCGTTCGCATCGAGGATCGAGACCTGCAGCGTGCTCGCATCGACTTCGACAGCCAGCGCGCCGGTGTCCAGCCGCGTGATATTGCCGTCGCGCTGCGACTTCATCGGAGTTCGCGCGCCGCGTGGCGCGGCTTCAACGGCCCACGATGCGTTCTCCGGCAGGTTCGGATGGCCCATCCGCACGCGCACGATGTCAGCGCGCGGCGCGGTGATTTCCAGCGTAGTGTCCCCAGCCTTAAGCACCAGGGCGTCCGTGCTTCCGCTCGTTTCCGCGGCTGCGCACAGTCCGGTCGCGCAACACAGCACGCTGAGCGCCGCCAGCACGGTGACTCGTTGCCCGCACTTCCTGGACATGGAACCCCCTAGTGCCTGTTGACACGCAGAACGTCGATGCGGCCGTGGATCGTCGCCATGGTAACGCATCAGCCTTCGGCTATGCTGTCACAACAACGTGTGGGAGCGCGTGCGATCGGCGGACGGGAAGAAAACGACAGGATCCAGTTCCGGGTGCTCGGGGCGCTGAGCGCCTCGCATTGCGTCAACGACATGATGCAATCGCTCCTCCTTTCGATCTACCCCTTGTTGAAAGGGGAATTCACGCTGACGTTTGCGCAGTTGGGCCTGATCACGCTGACGTACCAGCTCACCGCATCGCTCCTGCAGCCGTTGATCGGTTTCTATACCGATCGCAACGCCAAGCCGTTTGCCGCCACGATCGGCCTGGGGTTCACGCTGGTTGGGCTGTTGATCTTGGCCTTCACCCACCGTTACGAGGGCGTGCTCGCCGCAGCGGCCCTGGTCGGCAGCGGCTCGTCTGTATTTCATCCGGAGACCTCAAGGATTGCGCGACTGGCCTCCGGTGGCAGCCACGGACTGGCGCAATCCATCTTCCAGATCGGCGGCAATTCAGGCAGCGCCATCGGTCCGCTCATCGCCGCGTTCGTCATCCTGCCGCACGGGAGATGGACGATCGCGCTGGTTGCGCTGATCACGCTGGCCGCGATGTTCCTGATGTTCCGGGTGGCGCTCTGGTATCGCCGCCTGCACTTAGGCGAAGGAGCGCAGCGGCGCCACTCACATTCGCAACACGCTCTGCTGCCCAGGCGCGCGGTGATCGGCGCAATGGTCGTGCTGCTGGTGCTGGTGTTCTCAAAGTATTTTTACCTGGCCAGCCTCACCAGTTACTACACGTTTTACCTGATGGACCGCTTTCACCTGACGCCGCAATCCGCCCAGCTCTACCTGTTCGTATTCCTGTTTGCGTCCGCCGCCGGCACCTTGCTGGGCGGACCGATCGGCGACCGCGTCGGCCGCAAGGCCGTGATCTGGGCGTCGATCCTTGGAGTCGCACCGTTCACGCTGGCGCTGCCCTTCGTCAACCTGCCATGGACCTGCGTCCTGACCTTTGTAATCGGCTTCGTGCTCTCCTCGGCGTTCTCCGCCATCGTCGTGTTTGCGCAGGAGCTTGCGCCGGGCCGCGTCGGTCTCGTCGCAGGGCTGTTCTTCGGCCTTGCATTCGGCTTCGGCGGACTCGGCGCAGCCGTGCTCGGCGGGCTCGCCGACCACTACAGCATCGAGACGGTCTATCGATTGTGTGCGTACCTGCCGCTGCTTGGCATCGTCACCGTCCTGCTGCCGGACATCAGGCGAGGTCGTAACGATCGAGGTCCATGACCTTGCTCCACGCCGCCGCGAAGTCCCGCGCGAAGGACTGCTTGGCGTCATTGCTGCCATACACCTCGGCGATCGCGCGCAGCTGCGAGTTCGAACCGAACAGCAAGTCCGCGCGCGTACCGGTCCACTTGAGCTCGTTGCTCGCCCGATCGCGGCCCTCGAACACGCCTGGATTGGCAGATGACGATGTCCATGCTGTTTTCATGTCGAGCAGGTTGACGAAGAAATCGTTCGTCAGCTTGCCGGGCTGCTGCGTCAATGCGCCGTGGCCTCCCTGCCCGGCATTCGCGCCCAGCACACGCAAGCCGCCGACAAGCGCCGTCATCTCCGGTGCGCTCAATGTGAGCAAGTGCGCGCGATCGAGCAGCCGCTCTTCGGCGGGCACTCGATCGCCGTTGCGCTGGTAGTTGCGAAAACCGTCCGCAATAGGCTCGAGTGGCGCAAACGCCGCGGCATCGGTCTGCTCCTGGGTGGCATCCATTCGTCCGGGCGTGAATGCGACCGCGACGTCGTGTCCCGCCTGCTTCGCCGCTGCCTCGACGGCGGCGCTACCGCCCAGCACGATCAAGTCGGCGAGCGATACTTTCTTCCCGCTCGACTGCGACGCATTGAACGACTGCTGGAGCTGCTCGAGCGTCTTCAGCGCTTTCGCCAGTTGCGCCGGCTGGTTCACTTCCCAGTCCTTTTGCGGCGCCAGCCGGATGCGCGCGCCATTGGCGCCCCCGCGCTTGTCGGTGCCGCGGAATGTGGACGCGGACGCCCAGGCAGTCGCCACCAGCGCGGCCGTCGTCAGCCCCGAGGCGAGCAGTTGCGATTTCAGCTTCGCGATATCCTGCGCGTCGATCAAGGGATGGTCGCGTTCGGGGATCGGATCCTGCCACAGCAGCGGCACCGAAGGCACCCGCGGGCCGAGGTAGCGCGCCACCGGACCCATGTCACGATGCGTCAGCTTGAACCACGCCCGTGC
>JBOHZW010000117.1:0-5377 GCA_050738715.1 Steroidobacteraceae bacterium
CCTTTTCCGGCTCGGCGGCGGGCAGATCGACCTTGTTGAGCACCGGCACGATCTCGTGGCCGTTGTCGATCGCCTGGTAGACGTTCGCCAGCGTCTGCGCCTCGACGCCCTGCGAGGCATCGACGACCAGCAAGGCGCCATCGCAGGCCGCCAGGCTGCGCGACACCTCGTAGGAAAAATCAACATGGCCCGGCGTGTCGATCAGGTTGAACTGGTAGTTTTCGCCGTCGTGGGCGGTGTAGTGGAGCGAGACGCTCTGCGCCTTGATGGTGATGCCGCGTTCGCGCTCCAGGTCCATCGAATCGAGCACCTGCGCCTGCATCTCGCGCTCCTCGAGCCCACCGCAGAGCTGGATCAGCCGGTCGGCGAGCGTCGATTTTCCGTGGTCAACATGCGCGATGATCGAAAAATTGCGTATGCGTTGCATCAAGTGGAAATCCGCGGCCAAGAGGGTCTGGGGCATAGAGGCCCCAAGGGCCGTGAAGCGCGCGGATTATAGCCGCAAAAGGCGCAGCAATTCCGGGGTGTCGAGCCGCGCGCTGCACACCAGCGCGCCATCCAGCAGCAAGACCGGAATCTTCAATCCCCAGCGCTGCCGTAGCGCCGGGTCGGAATCGACATCGACGACCTGCGCCGCCGGAATCGCGCTCACGCGTGTTCGCAGTGCCGAAAGTTCGTGCAGCAATTCCTCGCACAATCCACAGTCGGGACGTGTCAGCAGCGTCAGGCGAGCCGCGTCATCCGGCGGCGGCATGGGGGAGCTCAATGACGGGGGCCGGCGCCGCCGCGCGCGGCCGGGGCGAATCCCGGCCGCAGCGATCCAGCAATGGCGCGTACGGTGGCCGGCGGAACTTCGCCGATGGCGGTAACACGATGGCCATCGACTTCAGTGGATACCGCCGAGGAAGAACCGAGCCGCGTCACCGTCGGCGGCGCGCTCTCACCCGGTCCGTTGGCGAGCGTGCGCGAGCGCGGCTCGACGAATACCGACACTGAGGCCAGTCCGTCGCTGAAGACCAGATGCGTCACCGCGCGTTGGTTGTCGCCCATCATGCGTGTCGAATGGGCGACCAGTCGAAAACCAGGCGGCAGTTCGGCCGCATCCCAGGTGGTATCGGCCGCCTGTCGAGGCGCGGATGCAGCGGCGTCGCCGTTGCGAAGCAGCCGGAAATCGCGCGTGGAAAATGCCGGCTGCAGGGCGCTGTCTGCGACTCGCGCCGGGAGCGACAGCTCGGTGAAAACGAGTTGCTCGACGACACGGCCCGCAGAGGTCTGCAGCTGCGTCTTCAGCGGCATCGCGCTCGATTCGTCGATCCAGACGCGATAGCCGTAACGCAAATCATCCTGCGGTTCGACGACCAGTACGCGCGCTTCGCGCCCGCTAATGCGGGTACGCGATTCCTCGCTTAAGCGATACATCTGGCCGGCGCTGTCCAGGCCCTGCAAACCCGTGAGCAGCAGTCCGGCGTTTGGATCGCTCTCAACCAACACGGTGCGCTGGCCGGGAAAGTAAGCGCGCAGTTCGCCATCACGCCGGATCACCTCGCGTCCCGAACCGTCGAGCGAGACGAGCCGCTCGGCGAATCTGCCACCTTCGGCACGGTGGATGATGCGCTGTGTTTCGCTCTGGCCATCGTGCTCGTGCACGAAGGTGCCCTGGTAGTTGCGGTTCGCCAGCGCGTGCTCCATGCGTTCGAGCAGGCCGCGCGCGTCATCGGCAACGGCTGCGAAGCTGGCGGCCATGGCCGCCGCTGCCAGAACTAAGCTAAGCCTGCGGCTATTTACTGCCATCGGCCGTAGCCGCCGCGGGCGGCGGCGCAGCGGCAGCTTGCGCGGCATGCGCGGCATGCGCGGCTACTACCGGTGCTGCCGACGCCGCAGCCGCGGGTGCGGGCTGCACCAGTTCGTTGCCGACCAGATCGGACAGCAGGCTGCCGCGCGCGAGCGGCGAGGAATATTCGCTGTGGGCAACGACGTAATCGGCGAGCGAGCCCTGCAGCGCCATGTTGTTGTCGTTGCTGAGCGGCGGCACGGTGTAACTCGCCAGCTCGTTGCCCGAAACGGGTATGGCCGGTGCGACCAGGCGCAGGTTGGTTGCGGCCACCAGCACCGGAGCAACGACGCGCGTTGCGGCGGGCGCGGCTGCGATCTCCTGCACAGGCAGGCCATTGCGCAACATCATGATCGCAACGCCCGCGACGCCCGCGGCCACCGCCGAACCGAGCGCTGCGCCGCGCAGCAGCCTGCCGCCGCGCACGCGCGCAGCCGTGCTCTCCGCACCAGCCTGGCCCGGCCCCGACAAGGCCGCGCTGACGCGATGCGCGAAATCGGGCCGCACCTGCGCGAGCGGCTCGGCGCGCAACGCTGCGCCAATGACCGAGTAACGCGACCAGGTGGCGCGCAACTGCTCGTCGCGCGCCAACCGGCGCGAAAGCAGTTCGCATTCGGCGGCGGGCAATTCACCGTCGAACATCGCTGATAGCTGGCTGGCCCGTTCGTCCTGGTTCACGTTAGCTCCTGCGTGCGGCCGAGGCCGCCGTCAAACACTTCGCGCAACTTGCCGTCGATGGCCTCGCGCGCCCGGAAAATGCGCGAGCGCACGGTGCCAACCGGGCAGCTCATCGCGGTCGAAATCTCTTCGTAGCTCAGGCCCTCGAGCTCGCGCAACACGATCGCGGTGCGCAGGTCTTCGGGCAACGCGCCGATGGCCGCATGCACGATGTTGCGGATCTCCTCGCTCAGCGCCAGGCCTTCGGGCGTATCCGGATCGCGCAACCGCCCGCTCATGTCGGGGCCGTCCTCATGGCCGGGAGCGTCGAGCTCGTAGCCGACCGGCAAGCGTTCGCGCGAAACCAGCGCGTTCTTGGCAGTGTTGATCGCGATGCGGTACAGCCACGTGTAGAACGCACTGTCGCCACGAAACTGCGGCAGCGCACGGTAGGCTTTGACAAAGGCTTCCTGGGCGACATCTTCGGCATCCGCCGGATTGCGCACGTAACGCATGACGAGCTTGACCACCTTGTGCTGGTACTTGAGCACCAGCAGGTCGTACGCGGCACGCTCGCCGGCCTGCACGCGCCGCACCAGGCTCAAATCGGCCGCCGCCACGCTCATCGGCGTGGACTCGGCAGGCGATGCCTCGCCAGCGTGCTCGTGCGTGGGTTCAGACCCCGGCGGAAGTTGGAAGTTCGGCATAGTTCGGGCCTTCCCTGCACCAAACTGAACGCAGCTGAGCCCATCGCCGGGCAGTCTAACAGCAGGACCGGGCTGGAGTTTCATGGTGACTTGTCGCGACCTGCCGGACCTGGAAACTTCATCCTCGCTTTGATTGCGCGCCATGCATTCGGTTCCACGCGCATGGCGTCGAGCGTCACAAATCGGCGGCCCCGCCGTGATGGCCAACTGAGCCACAACAGCGGCCCCAGCAGCCGTGGAGCGGCCGGTTCGACATAAGCGTTGTCGCCGTCGGGTGATTCGTGCCGCCAGCGCTGGCCGGATTCGCAGCGCAGATTGCCGCCAAGCCCCGAGAATTCGCGCAGCCCGCGCCAGAACGCGAGCGCAACGATCACCAGTAGCGCAAGCCGCCACCACCACGCCAGATCGCAGCCCCACCACAGCGCCGCGGCGAGCCCGATGCACCATGAGCCCCAGGCCCAGCCGAGGCGAGGCGCGCCGCGCAGCTCAAGGGCGAGCGGCGGCCAGTTGCGCGACGAGCGCAGCGAAGGCCGGGTCGGCGGGTTTTTCATGCCTCAACAGGTAAGCCGCCATTTCCGGATCGGGCAAGTCGAGAAAGCGCACGAAGTTCGCCTTTTCAGCTGCTGAAGCCTGGTCGTAGGACTCTTCGAGCCAGGTCATGAGCATCAGGTCGAGTTCCCTGGTGCCGCGTCGGCTGCGCCAGACGAGTTCACCGGGCGCGCCGTTCAATGCGTACGCTCCAGCATCAGCCGCTTGATGTCGGCGATGGCCCGCGCCGGGTTGAGATCCTTCGGGCAGGCTTCGGTGCAGTTCATGATGGTATGGCAGCGATACAGGCGGAACGGATCGTTGAGCGCATCGAGCCGCTCGCCGGTGGCTTCATCGCGCGAATCGACGATCCAGCGATAGGCGGCCAGCAACGCGGCCGGCCCAAGGAAACGCTCGCTGTTCCACCAGTAGCTCGGGCATGCGGTCGAGCAACACGCACACAAGATGCACGCCGATGGCCGGTCGATCTTTTCCTGGTCTTCCTTCGACTGCAGCCGTTCCCTGTCAGGCGATGCCGGCGTGCGCGCCTGCAGCCAGGGTTTCACCGCCGCGTACTGTGCGTAGAAATTGCTGAGGTCGGCCACGAGGTCCTTGACCACCGGCAGGTGAGGCAACGGATAGATGCGCACGTCTCCGGCGCCCAGATCGGCGCAGGACTGCGTGCAGGCGAGCGTATTCACGCCGTTGATGTTCATCGCGCAAGAACCGCAGATGCCTTCGCGGCAGGAGCGGCGCAGCGAGAGCGTCGGGTCGATCTCGTTCTTGATCTTCAGCAGTGCGTCGAGAACCATCGGCCCGCAGGCCGCCATGTCGAGTTCGTAGCTATCGACGCGCGGACGCTCGTTGGCAGCCGGATCGAAGCGGTAAATGCGAAATGTTCGCGGCTTGCTCGCGCCCGCAGCGGCCGGGTAGCGCTTGCCGGCGCGCGTATCGATGCGTGAGTTCGGCGGCAGCGTGAATTCAGCCATGTTGAGTAGAGCCCCTCATCAGTTCGCGATCTTCAATAGGTGCGCTTCTTCGGCGGTATCGTCTCGACTTCGTCGGTCAGCGTATTCAGGTGCACCGCGCGGTAGTCAAGTCGCGGCCTCCCCATTGCATCGACCCAACAGAGCGAATGCTTGAGCCAGTGCGTGTCGTCGCGCTCGGGGAAATCCTCGCGGGCATGCGCGCCGCGACTTTCCTTCCGGTTGGCAGCCGAGTTGATCGTCGCGGTCGCTTGCAGCAACAGGTTTTCCAGCTCCATCGTCTCGATCAGGTCGGTGTTCCAGACCATGCCGCGATCGCTGAGACGGACGTCGGATAGCGAATCAAACGTGCGCGCGAGTGCCTGGCAACCTGCGTCAAGCGTTTCACCGCTGCGGAACACCGCCGCGTCGGCCTGCATCGTGCGCTGCATTTCGAGCCGGATCTGCGCCGTGGGCCGCGCGCCAGCCGCATTGCGCAGCCGATCGATGCGTGCGACAGCCGCATCGCCCGCGGTGCGCGCCAGCGGTTTTTGCGCGGCGCCTGCCTGCAGCGACTCGGCACAATGGCGCGCCGCCTCGCGCCCGAAGATCACGAGGTCAAGAAGCGAGTTGGAACCGAGCCGGTTTGCGCCGTGCACCGATACGCAGGCCGCTTCGCCGACCGCCAT
>JBOHZW010000118.1:0-1615 GCA_050738715.1 Steroidobacteraceae bacterium
GTCGCCAGCGACGGATCGGAATACAGGAACGCGCACTCGACCGTGACCTCGCCGGGGTGCGCGGACTCGAGCTCGAGTTCGAGCGCCTGGCGCAGCCGTTGCGAATACACCGCGAGTGGCGAACCGCCGTCCATCCACACGCGACGATACAGGCGCGCGCTGCGCGGCGAGCGCAGCGGCAGCACCAGCGCGTGCAGAACCGGCAGCCACAACAGCCGCGGCAATTCGATCACGCGCGGATCGGCGAGGAATCGGCGCAGGAACCGGCGCACGTCGCGCGCGTGCGGCGCGTCGGGCGTACCGGTGTTGACGATGACTACGCCAAGCATCTCAGCTCACTTCCCAGTTGCCACCATTCGACAGCAGCAATCACGCGCGCGATCACTAGGTGTGCTCAGGCCCTAGCGGCGTGATTCCCGCCAGGCACAGGTATTTCATGTCCAGGTAGTCGCTGATGCCGTGCATCGAACCCTCGCGCCCGAAACCGGACTGCTTGATGCCACCGAACGGCGCAACCTCGGTGGAAATGATGCCGGTGTTGAGGCCGACGATGCCGTACTCGAGTGCTTCGGCGCAGCGCCAGGCGCGCGCCAGGTCGCGCGTATACAAATAGGAGGCCAGCCCGAACTCCGTGTCGTTGGCGAGTCGCATCGCCTCGGCTTCGGTGCGGAAACGGAACAGCGGCGCGACCGGGCCGAAGGTTTCCTCGCGCGCGAACTGCATCGCGGTCGTCGCGCCGGTGACGATGGTCGGCTCGTAGAAAGTGCCGCCGAGCGCGTGCGGCTTGCCGCCGAGGATCACCTTGCCGCCCTTGGCCGTGGCATCGGCGACATGTTCCTGCACCTTGGCAAGCGCGGCGGCATCGATCAGCGGCCCGATGTCGGTGGGTCCCTTCAGGCCATCGCCCACTTTCAATGCGCTGACGGTCTTGACGAGTCGCGTCGTGAATTCGTCGTAAATTTCTTCCTGCACCAGCAGGCGGTTGGCGCACACGCAGGTCTGGCCGGTGTTGCGGTACTTGCTGGTCAGCGCACCCTGCACGGCCGCATCGAGATCGGCATCGGCGAACACGATGAACGGCGCGTTGCCGCCGAGTTCCATGGACAGCTTCTTCAATGTCGGCGCGCTCTGCGCCATCAGCACCCGGCCCACTTCGGTGGAGCCGGTGAATGTCAGCTTGCGCACGGTTGGATTGCCGGTCAGCTCGGCGCCTATGTCGCGCGCGGCGCCGGTGATCACGTTGAACACGCCGGGCGGAACGCCGGCGCGCGCGGCGAGTTCGGCCATCGCGAGCGCCGACAGCGGCGTCTGTCCCGCGGGCTTGACGATGAACGTGCAGCCGGCGGCGAGGGCGGGCGCTGCCTTGCGCGTGATCATCGCCGCCGGAAAATTCCACGGGGTGATCGCTGCGACGACGCCGACCGGCTGGCGCAGCACGAAGATGCGCTTGTCGGGTTGGTGGCCGGGAATGATCTCGCCGTAGACACGCCGCGCTTCCTCCGCGAACCATTCCACGTAGGCGGCCGCATAGGCGATCTCACCTGCTGCCTCGGCCAGCGGTTTGCCCTGCTCGGCGGTCATCAACTGCGCGAGGTCGTTCTGGTTCGCCATCATC
>JBOHZW010000119.1:0-7399 GCA_050738715.1 Steroidobacteraceae bacterium
GGCTCAGCGCACGCAACTCGGCGCCGGCAACACGCGCAAGTCCAGCACGCGCAGTCCCAACTCGCATCGCGCCATTCGACCGGCGCCGGACGCGTCGATCGCGCGCGGCGCCTCCGCCCAAGCCGCAGCCCTGGGGCCCGCCGGCGACGAGGCGGCGGTGCACACGAGCGCGCCGGAGCCGCTGATCCGCTGGCTCGGCGTTACGAAGGCACCGGCGGCGCCGTCCGCGAGCGCCGCGCCGACCGATACCGAACTGAGTGAATACCCGGGGCGTGGCGATGCGTCGGAATTGGTGCTGCGTGGGGATCCGAAGACTGGGCAATGGATCAGCCCCGACACGCGCGCCTCGATACTCGCCCCCTACCTCGATGCCTGGCGGAGGAAGGTGGAGCGGGTCGGCACGCTGAATTTCCCGTCGGCGGCGCGCCGCGCCGACTTGTCGGGCAGCCCGGTCATCGAAGTGGCGTTGGGAGCCGACGGTTCGCTGGTCTCGGCGACGATCCGGCGAGGGAGCGGCCACACCGAGATCGATCAGGCCGCGCTCCAGATCCTGAAGCTCGCCAGCCCTTTCGAGCCGTTTCCGGCCGATCTGGCCCAGGACTACAGGACGCTGCGCTTTGCCTACCAGTGGGAGTTCCTGGGCGGCGCGCTCGAGCCCGGCAGCGTGACCGCCGGCGCAAACGCGAGCCGCAACCCTTGAGAGCGCCGGCAAGCGCCCCCATACTCCATGCCATGGCCGACTCGGACTCAACGATGAACTCGCTGGCCAACAACCTGCTGGTTGCCATGCCATCGCTCGCCGACGGGCATTTCGCGCAAAGTGTCACGCTGGTGTGTGAACACAGCGACAAGGGCGCGCTCGGCATCGTGCTCAACAAACCGCTGGAAATGAAGCTCGGCGACGTGCTTGCGCAGATGAAGCTCGATGCTTCCGATCAGAAGACCAGCGAACTGCCTGTACTACGTGGCGGGCCTGTACATACAGACCGCGGCTTCGTACTGCATCGGCCGGGCGGCGCCTGGGATTCCACGCACAAGATCTCCGAGCAGGTGCAGGTCACGACCTCGCGCGACGTGCTGGCCGCCATTGCGCGCGGCGAGGGTCCGCGCGATGCCTTCATCGCGCTGGGCTACGCCGGCTGGGAGCCGGGACAGCTCGAACAGGAAATCCTCGACAACGCCTGGCTCTCGCTCCCGGTCAATGAACAGTTGATTTACGAAGTGCCGTTCGAGCAGCGCTGGCAGGCCGCCTGGCAGATGCTCGGCGTCCACAGTTCGCGCGTCAGCCTGGTGGCGGGCCACGCCTGAAACCGCTTCGGAACCAACCCGGCGCACACGGCGGGTTCCGCGGTTCGGCAATCTGTTTCGATTTTGGCTTGCGCCGCATCGGCGTCGCCTCGGGCGACGCGATTACCCGCACCGCTGCACCACTCAAGGCCGTGGGCCACGGCGACTCAGGTCCCGACTGGGCCGCGATCGAGCGGCTCCTGTCCGACTACCGGCCCGCGATGCTGGTCGTGGGCTTTCCTTATAATGAGGATGGGAGTGCGGGCTCGATGGCCGCGGCCGCCAGCGCCTTCGCAACGGCGCTCGCGCAGCGCTTCGGAATCGACGTGGCGCGCGTCGATGAACGCTATTCGTCGCAGGAAGCCGCCGCCGAACTGAAGCAGCGGCGCGCCTCGGGCGCGCGTCGCCGACGCGTGCAGCGCGCCGATGTCGACAGCGTCGCAGCCGCGATCATCCTCGAGCGCTGGTTGACGGGGGAGAGTTGAAAAGATGCTGAACCAGCGACGGCCTGACGGGACGCTGCGCCACCTGATCACGCTCGAAGGGCTCGCGCGCGCCGAACTGGACGCGTTGCTCGATGCTTCGCAGCGCTACGTGTGCGCGCTTGGCGCGAGGCCGCCGATGAACCGCGCGCTCGAGGGCGTGACGCTCGGGAACCTGTTCACCGAACCCTCGACGCGCACGCGCGTCTCGTTCGAACTCGCCGCGCGCCGTCTCGGCGCGGAGGTCATCAACCTGGAAGTGCAGCTGTCTTCGCGCGCCAAGGGCGAGACGATGCTCGACACGATCCACACGCTCGAGTCGCTCCACTTCGATGGCTTCGTGATCCGCGATTCCGAACCGGGTGTCGTGGCGCACGTGGCGGCGAATGTCGCGCCGCATGTTTCCGTGTTCTCGGCCGGCGAAGCGCACCTGTCACATCCGACGCAAGGACTGCTCGATGCGTTGACGGTGCGACAGCACAAGGGCTCAGCGTTCGAATCACTGAGCATCGCGATCATCGGGGACATCCGGCATTCGCGCGTCGCGCGCTCGGCCTACGAAGTGTTTACCGGATTGGGCGTCGGCGAACTGCGGCTCATCGCGCCGCCGGCGCTGATGCCCGCGAGCGGCGAATTTTCCGCCGGCAAGCGCTTCACGACACCCGAGCAAGGCCTGGCCGGCGCGGACGTCGTCATGATGCTGCGCATCCAGAAGGAGCGCATGGCGCAGGCCGAGATCCCGGACGGGGAACAATATTTCGCGCGCTTCGGCCTGACCGCGCCGCGATTGCGGCTGGCAAAACCCGACGCGATCGTCATGCATCCGCAGCCGATGAATCGCGGCGTCGAGATCGATTCCGAAGTCGCCGATGGCCCGCAATCTGTGATCCGCGACCAGGTGCGCAACGGCGTCGCCGTGCGCATGGCGGTGCTCGAATCACTGCTGCGGGCGCGGCCGGTGCGCGCTTGAGCGCGACCGCAGCGGCGACTGCGCTGCGTGCCCACCGCGGCACCATTCATGTCGAGGACGGGGCCATCCTTCAACACACGGCTTGCGAGGCGCGCCAGTACATCCTGCGCATCGCGGCGCCGCACACGGCGCGTCACGCGACGCCCGGCAGCTTTGTGCACCTGCGCTGCGAGAGCACATTGCCGATGCGCCGTCCGCTGTCGATCATGCGCGCCGATGCCGAGGCGGGCTGGATAGAAGTCCTGTTCAAGGTAACGGGCGCCGGCACCGCCGCGCTGGCCGAGCGCCGCCGCGGCGACACGCTGAACCTGCTGGGTCCGATCGGACAAGGTTTTACGCTGCACACCGCGCGGCCGCGCATCCTCGCCATTGGCGGCGGCGTCGGCATCCCGCCGATGATTTTCCTGGCCGAGCGCTTGCTGGACGATGGGCGCGCCGCCTGGAAACCACTGGTGCTGATGGGATCCGAAATCCCGTTTCCATTTCGCGCCCGGCCCTCGCGCGTGCTGGTGCCCGCGGCGCCCGCCGAGGCGATCGCGTGCATGCCGCTGCTCGATGAATGGGGCGTGCCCTCGCGGCTCGCGAGCGGCTCCGGTTTCGCCGGTTGCTACAACGGTTACGTCACCGAACTTGCGGCGCAATGGCTAGCGGCGCTATCGGATGCCGAGCGCGCCGAAGTGGAAATCTTCGCCTGCGGCCCGACGCCGATGCTGGCGGCCACCGCCGCGCTGGCACGCCGCTTCGAACTGCCCTGCCAGGTCTCGCTCGAGGAATACATGGCCTGTGCGGTCGGTGGCTGCGCGGGATGCGCGGTGGAAATCCGCACACCCAACGGGTGCGCCATGAAGCGCGTCTGCGTTGACGGTCCGGTTTTCGAAGCACAAAGCGTGTTTCCATAGCGCGCCGCCGCGCTGACTCGCCACGGCCTCAATGCAGGGTGGGCGCCGCGGACTGATTGGCCGGGTTGTAGCGCTGCACGAACTCCATTGCCGCCTGGAGCATCGCTATGCGCGTTTTTTCGCGCGACAGCCAGTGGTCTTCGCCATCCAGCTGCACGAATTCCACCGGCTTATGTGCGCGCGACAGCGCGCGCTGCATTTGCCGGCTCTGGCTGATGGGGACCACCGTGTCATCCTTGCCGTGGATCAACAGGATCGGCGCGTCGGCCCGCTCCGCCAGCAGCGCTGGTGACAAGGCCGCCAGCGAATAATTGTGAAAACCTTTGGCCCCCATGAAGTTCTGCCAATAGCGGGTCACATTGCGAGAGCTTTGGTCGGTCTCCCACGACAACATTGCGTTCAGGTCCGATATGCCTGCCACCGAAACGGCGCAGCGATACAGACCCTGTTGCACGGTGACCCCTGCCAGGGCCGCATAGCCACCGTAACTGCCGCCGACAATGCAGGCGCGATGGGGGTCCACGATGCCCTGGCGCACCAGTTCAGCGACCCCATCGCTGATGTCGGTCTGCATCTTGCGTCCCCATTCGCCATAGCCGGCGTTTCGAAAAGCGGCGCCGAACCCGCTGGATCCCCGGTAGTTGGGTTGCCACACCGCATAGCCGCGGCTCGCGAATGCCTGTGCCCACCAGTCGAACCTTGGATCATCGTGCGCCTCCGGGCCGCCGTGCGGTAACACCACCAATGGCAGGCCCTTTGTGGGCACTCCCGGAGGCAGGGTCAGTACGCCCTGCATCGCCAGGCCATCGGCGGCGTGATACTTCACGATGCGATAGGGACCGACCTGCGCTGGCTCGACGTCGGGATAGGTTCCGCCGAAGCGTACGGCGCGGTGCGTGCCCAGATCCACGAACCACCAGGTGCCGGAGTCGTCCACTGCTTCAGTCTCGACCAGCCAGCGCTGGTAATCATCGCTCCAGTCCACGACCCGTACCGTGGCCCTGGGAAACGTGTGGCGCACGGTGTTTATCGCTGTCTCGCGCTCGGCGTCGAATACAACCATTTCGTGCGTGGCCGAGTCGGTCTCGGCGCCAATCAGCAATTCGGTGGCCGGATCGAACAGCAGGCGGCTGACGATCTTGTCGTGGAAAATCTCCGTGGCTGGCTGCCCGCCGGCGAGCGCCAGCTCCATAAAATGCGTGTCGCCCGTAGAATCGCGCTCGCTGTACAAAACCGTGCCCTCCGTGCGCCCGCGTCCCGCTATGCGGTCCTGGCCATAGACATCGGGCAATTGCACCAATGGCTTGCTCTCGTGCGTGCCGCCGTACAGCGACCAGCTTTTCTCTACGGGATCGTAGCTGTCGCGCGCCAAAATTGCGCCTTCTCCGCCCAACAGCCAACCGCGCCCGTGCCCGGCCTTTGTCGCTATCACATGCAGTTTCCCGCTGGCCAGATCGATGCTCGTCAACTGCGTACCGGAGCCGCTGATCCACACCTCCTGCATTGCACGGTCGTGCTCGAGCGCCACGGTGCCTACATACTCGTACCACGCGCCCTGGATGTAACGCGTGCCGTAGTAACCGAAGGCCGCGGGCAGGAACTTTGAGTTGCCGAGCGGCATGCTGACCTTCATGGTCGCGACGTTGATGACTATCAGGTTTGCGAGTTCGTACTCGAATCCATAGTCCATGCCGAGATTCTGTGTAGTCGAGGTACGCAATAGCACCAAGTCTTCGCCCGCCCATTGAACATCGCGCACTTTCATGTCGCCCAAGATCGCCGTCATGAGGCCCTTGCCGTAAACGTCCTGGGTAACCAGACGTCGTGTCTCGTCGATGGTTGCAATGAACGCAAGACGATGCCCGGAATGCGAGATGCGCGGTTCATTCAAAGCGGGCAGCCGCGCGTAGGCTTCCAGTGGCGGCGCCTGCGGTGCGCCGGCGAACACCAGGCCAGCCCACGCTGACATCAGCCAGGCAGCAAATCGCGCTGCTCCGAAGTGTCGGAGCTTCATGTGACGGGCCACGGCACAAGTGCGGTTGTAACTGTTGCGCGTGTCGAAATCGGCCATCGGTTGTGTGCCCGGGCGGCAATTTGCATGCACTAGCCGCGTGCATTTGACCACAATGAGAGGGCCTTTTTGTGCTAGGGTGGAACCCATGCGGCAGCCTCGTGACAGGGGCCCGCGACGTCCCTGTTAAATCGCGCCGCGGGTGGTATCGATCTTGCCGAAGCCCAATTACCGTCACCAGAAGAAGCAGAAGGAAGAAGCACGCAAGCTCCGTCAGGCTGAAAAGCAGAACCGCCGGCTGGCGGCACGCAATGAAGCCACCTCTGCCTCGCCTGTTGCCTTGACCGATGAGGCCGGCTCGCCGCCGGCCGCGACTGATCCGGCGCAGGCCACCCCGTGAAGCTCACTTCCCGCAAGGTGCCCACCTTCGGCGAGCAGCGCCGTGCTGGCCGCCAGAATGATCGCCTGCAGGCGCCGGCGATGCGCAGCCGTTACGCCACGATCGGCAAATTGCAGATCGACCTCAGCTTCACCGGCAGCAGCCGGCCACCGCCTTCGCCGCAGTCGCACAGCTACTACCCACCGGCGCGGGCCTTCTTCCGCTTCGCCTGCCCATGCTCGGAGTGCGATGGGGAGTTCGACCTGAGTGGTCAGGTTGCCGAGCTGGCCGAAGTGAAGCGTCCATCAGCGCGCACGGCTTCCGGGCGCATGAGCTGCGAGGGCGTACACTTTCGCGAGCGCGCCACCGCCACGCCTTGTCCCATGGTGCTGAACTGGCGCCTGGTGATCGTCCGTTCCGATTGACGCCGTCGCGGCCAGGATTATTTCCATGCTCGAATACCTGCCCTTTGCCGGCGAACCGAATGCCGACTTCCGTGCGCGCATCGCCCGCCGCCAGGCCGAGGCCGCTGAAGTTCGCCAGCGCGAACTGCTCGAACAGACCTCGATCATCAACTCGCCAGACCTGCGCATCCGCATCTGGGAGCGGCTCCATGAGATCACGATACCCACTGCGGCCAATCACCGCTTGCTGGGCGTCATCGCTGCGCAGACGGGCCTGACCATTGCGCAGGTGCAGACCGAGCAATACAACCGTGCCAACCCGCCGGCGCCGCCCGCCGCTGATCCCGCTGCCGCGCCCGGTGGCACTCCGCCCTCCGGCGCAGCCAGAACGACTCCTTAGCCAGGCCGGGGAACCCCCAAAGCATTGCTTTTTTGCCTGTGCTAGACTCCCCGGTGATCGTCTTACGTCCGTGTATCGCTTGAGCGCCTCATTTGGCGCGATGAGCCCGAGCCGAACTTTCTCGATCAGGTGACAGGATCATTGGTTCGATGGCCCGCGGGAGACGATCTCCTCTGACCTCTTCCGAGTTCCTGCCGTGTAATAAAGGCGCGGTGTGCATTTCAATTTTGGCAGCCGGCCTCTTTTGAGTTTGGAGAGTGTCTATTTATGGCCAAGATTTATGTGGGCAACCTGCCCTTCACTGCTACGGAAGCGGAAGTCCGCACCCTGTTCTCCGAGCACGGCACGGTTGAATCCGTGTCGCTGCCGACCGATCGTGAGACCGGCAGGCCTCGCGGCTTCGGGTTCGTCGAGATGAGCCAGGCCGATGCGGCCCGGGCGATCCAGAACCTGAACGGCAAGGAACTGGGCGGTCGGCCGTTGCGCGTCAACGAAGCCCAGGATAAGCCCCGCACCGGTGGCGGTGGCGGCGGCGGTTACCGCGGCGGCGGCGGCGGCGGCGGTGGC